>JAILCW010000116.1 GCA_024690265.1 Lachnospiraceae bacterium
TGTACGGTAGATGCCACCACCTTTGAGATGTACATGCAGAATATGCGTGTCATGATGAGTGAGCAGATGTTCAAGGCAGACGTGGTGATCTTCAATCGCTGTGACGATAACACACCACGTGCCAAGTTTAGAGCCAATGTAAAGTCCGTGAATCGCCGTGCACAGATTGTGTATGAGCGTGCAGACGGAACCATCGATGATCGTGAGGATGAGATGCCTTTCGATATCAATGCTTCCGAGATTGAGATTTCCGATGCGGATTATGCACTTTGGTTCATGGATTGTATGGATCATCCGAAGAAGTATGACGGCAAGGTTGTTTCCTTCCTGGCATTGGTGTATAACCCAACTGAGGGTAAGGGCAAGCTCAAGCCCGGCGTATTCGTTCCGGGACGTTTTGCCATGACTTGCTGTGTAGAGGACGTTCAGTTCCTGGGCATGAAGACCTTGTACAAGGATGCAGCCAAGATTGAACATAAGAGCTGGATTCATATCAAGGCACAGGTAAAGAATGAATTTGCCAAAGAGTATCGCGGCAAGGGCCCGGTACTTCACCCAATCGAGATTACACCTGCCGAGAAGCCGGAAGATGAATTGGTATATTTTAATTAAGTGAAAATAATTACATCAATGATTTAGTTTTATTAAATTTAATAATTGTCATTGGTTCCATTTTTTGGTACTATGATTCATGTGCAATCTACACTGTCGGTTGATAGGGTAGATTGCTTTTTATCAAAAAGAAAGTATTGGTATGGAGGAAGAAGATGTACTCAATTGTTCGAAAAGAAGTATTAGCGGACAACATTGTACTGATGGACGTGAAGGCTCCGAGAGTATCTCACTCATGTCTGCCGGGACAGTTTGTGATTGTTAAGATTGATGAAGAAGGTGAGCGTATTCCGCTTACTATCTGCGATTATGATCGCGAAGCCGAGACGGTTACCATTGTTTTGCAGACCATTGGTGCTTCCACTTTGCGTATGGCAGAGTTGGAAGTTGGAGATGCCTTCGAGGACTTCGTAGGACCTCTTGGTCAGCCAAGTGAACTGTGTTTGGAGGAGAATCTCGAAGAGACCAAGAAGAAGAATATCGTATTCATCGCAGGCGGTCTGGGTACTGCACCGGTATATCCACAGGTGAAGTGGTTACATGAGCACGGTGTGGATGTTACCGTTATTATGGGTAGCCGTACCAAGGACTTGTTGTTCTATATTGATGAGATGAAGGCTGTTGCCAAGGAAGTATATGTAACTACCGATGATGGTACTTATGGATTCCACGGCATGGGCACCAATCAGTTACAGGCATTGGTTGACGAAGGCAAGCAGTATGACCACTGTGTAGCTATCGGACCAATGATTATGATGAAGTTCGTTTGCAAGCTCACCAAGGAGCTGGGTATCCCTACTATCGTTTCCATGAACCCAATCATGGTTGATGGTACAGGTATGTGTGGCGCTTGCCGTTTGATTGTAGATGGTAAGGTTAAGTTTGCTTGCGTAGATGGACCGGAATTTGATGGTCACCTCGTTGACTTCGATCTGGCTATGGCTCGTATGGCTCAGTACAAGACCGAAGAAGGACGTAAGAAGTTAGAATTAGAAGAGGGCGACACCCACCACGGTGGATGCGGCCAGTGTTCATAGGAGGTGGCAAGATGGACGCATTCGTAAGAGTACCAATTAGTGAGCAGGACCCTAAGGTTCGTGCGACCAATTTTGATGAAGTATGCTTGGGCTATACCGAGGAAGAGGCTGTTGCAGAGGCTAGCAGATGCTTAAACTGCAAGAACCCGAAGTGTGTTGGTGGTTGCCCGGTTTCCATTAATATTCCTGCATTTATTCAGGAAGTTAAGAATCGTAACTTTGAACGTGCTTATGAGATTATTTCTGAGTCTAGTGCATTGCCTGCTGTTTGTGGACGTGTATGTCCTCAGGAGAGCCAGTGCGAGGGTCAGTGTATTCGCGGTATCAAGGGCGAGGCAGTTGCTATCGGTAAGTTAGAGCGATTTGTAGCTGACTGGGCTCGTCAGAACGGCATCAAGCCACATTCTGATGCTCCGAAGAACGGTCACAAGGTAGCTGTTATCGGATCCGGCCCTGCAGGTCTTACCTGTGCCGGTGACTTAGCTCGTTTGGGTTATGATGTTACTATTTTCGAGGCTTTGCACAAGACCGGTGGTGTTCTTGTCTATGGTATTCCGGAGTTCCGTTTGCCGAAGGACGAGGTTGTAGCTGCTGAGGTAGAGAATGTTAAGAGCCTTGGTGTTAAGATTGAGACCAACGTAATCATTGGTAAGTCCATTACCATTGATGAGTTGATGGAGGAAGAGGGCTTTGAGGCTGTATTTATCGGCTCCGGCGCCGGACTTCCTAGATTCATGGGTATTCCTGGTGAGCAGGCCCTTGGCGTATTCTCTGCCAATGAGTACCTGACCCGTAATAACCTGATGAAGGCCTTCAAGGACCTTGATACACCGATTTCCCGCGGCAAGAAGGTTGTTGTTGTAGGTGGTGGTAACGTAGCTATGGATGCTGCTCGTACCGCACTACGTTTGGGTGCTGAGGTTCACATCGTATATCGTCGTGGTGAGGCTGAGCTTCCTGCACGTGCTGAGGAAGTACATCATGCTAAGGAAGAGGGCGTTATCTTTGACCTGCTTCAGAATCCGGTAGAGATTCTTACCGATGACAAGAATCAGGTAACCGGTATTCGCATTATTAAGATGGAGCTTGGTGAGCCGGATGAGTCCGGACGTCGTAGCCCGGTAGAAATCCCAGGAAGTGAGTACGAAATCCAATGTGATACCGTAATCATGTCTCTTGGTACTTCTCCGAACCCATTGATTTCTTCTACTACCAAGGGTATGGAAGTGAATCGCCGTGGATGCATCGTTGCACAGGAAGAAACCGGAGCAACCACCAAGGATGCAGTCTTCGCTGGTGGTGATGCCGTAACCGGAGCAGCAACCGTTATCTTGGCTATGGGTGCCGGCAAGGCCGCTGCAAAGGGCATTGACGAGTACTTCAAGACTCGTTAGGAATTGACGAAATAGTTGCATTTTATTGTCACACATGATAAAATCTTATGACGTGTGGGAAATGCACGTTTAGGAGGTTTATGATGGCTATTTTAAAGAGCATTTTAACAATTTTATTTATTATTATTTGTGTGGCATTAACTGTTATTATTCTTTTCCAGGAAGGCAAGTCTGCAGGGCTTGGTTCCTTAAGTGGACAGAGCTTGGATACTTACTGGAGCAAGAATAAGGGACGTTCCAAGGAAGGCATCTTAATCAAGGTTACAACTGCTATGGTTGTATTGTTCTTTGTTTTAGCTGCTGTTTTGAATATTGGAAGTTTCTAAGTAGCGTTTATATGAGGGCCACCGTTTTCGGTGGCTCTTTTTCATTTGTATCAGAGGAGATTTATGAGCAATCAGGAAGCGAAGAACCGTATCTATCAGATGATCTGTGATCCCTTGTATGTTCCTATGAAGATCAAGGAGATGGCGATTCTGTTGGACTTGCCCAAGGAACGCCGTGGGGAGTTGCAGGAAATCTTAGATGAGTTAGAAGCCGAAGGCAAAATCGAGCGTTCGGTAAAGAATAAATATCATAAGGCAGAGAAGAAGTACATCGTCGGTAGCTTTGTGGCCAATGCAAGAGGATTTGGCTTTGTGGAAGTGGATGACGAGGAGACACCGGATTACTTTATTCCGGAGAAATATACCATGGGGGCTTTTCACGGTGATGTGGTTCGTATGGAACTGTTACCGGAGTCTCGTGGTATGCGTCCGGAGGGGCGCATTGTTGCCATCATTGAGCATGGTATTACTGAGGTGGTTGGAACCTTCCAGGCCAGTGACAATTTTGGATTTTTGATTCCGGATGACCCGAAGATTCCATTTGATATTTTCATCCCGAAGTTCAAGGACCGCAAGGTAATGACGGGACACAAGTGCGTGGCTCGTATTGTGAAGTACGCTGAGCCGGGGAAGAAGCCGGAGGGAGAGATTGTTGAGATCCTCGGTCATGTGAATGACCCAGGGGTTGATATCTTATCTCTGGTGAAGGCCTTTGGACTCCCGATGGAGTTCTCCGAGGAGGTGCTTCGTGAGGCTGAGGCAGTAGCGGAACCAGTTGTGATGCAGCTGGGACGTGAAGATCTGCGAGATGTTACTATGGTGACTATCGATGGCGAGGATTCCAAGGACTTAGATGATGCGGTATCTATTTGCCGTGTGGATGGCGGCTATGAGCTGGGTGTTCACATTGCAGATGTATCAGAGTATGTTCGAGAAGGTAGTGCATTGGACGTAGAAGCCCTGAAGCGTTCTACCAGTGTGTACCTGGCAGACCGTGTGATTCCTATGCTACCTCATGTGTTATGTAATGGCATCTGCTCCCTCAATGCGGGAGAGGACCGCAATGCATTAAGCTGTATTATGACCATCGATGCCAAGGGTAATGTAGTGGATCATCGTATCGTTGAGAGTGTGGTTCGTATAGATCGTCGCATGACCTATACAGCGGTGAATGAAATCCTCGAAGATAAGAACCCGGATACCCTGGCAGAGTACGAGGACTTGGTGACTGAGTTTAAGCTGATGGAGGAGTGTGCTAATATTCTACGTCATAAGCGCAAGAAGCGTGGCTCCATTGACTTTGATTTTCCGGAGACCAAGATTGAATTGGATGAGAGAGGCAATGTGGTTGGACTCCATCCTTATGAGCGTCGCATCGGACAGAAAATGATTGAGGACTTTATGCTCTTGGCTAATGAGACGGTTGCAGAGCACTTCCATTGGCAGGAGGTACCATTCCTATATCGTGTTCATGGAGAGCCGGATGGAGAGAAGATTCAGAGACTGGCTGCTCTGGTGGGTAGCTTTGGATATACCCTCCGTGGCAAGCATGATGAGATTCATCCGAAGGAATTGCAGAAGCTTCTGGTGAGCATCGAAGGTAGCAGTGAGGAGGACTTGATTCGCCGACTGACCCTTCGCTCTATGCAACAGGCCAAGTATGACCCGGAATGCATCGGACACTTTGGATTGGCGGCAGAGTTCTACTGTCATTTTACTTCTCCGATTCGTCGTTATCCGGACCTTCAGATTCATCGAATCATCAAGGAATCCATCCGCGGTACCTTGGATGAGGCGCGTATGGAGCACTATCAGGCGATTCTTCCTGAGGTGGCGGCGCAAACCAGCAAGCTGGAGCGTCGCGCAGATGAGGTGGAGCGTGAGGTAGAGAAGCTGAAGAAGGTGCAGTACATGAAGAACTACATCGGCAAGACCTATCATGGTGTTATCTCCGGTGTAACCAAGTGGGGAATCTATGTTGAACTTCCCAATACTGTGGAAGGTATGATACGATTATCTGAGCTTACAGATGATGAGTATGAATTGCATGAGGATACATACGAGCTGGTGGGCAAGAACTTTAACAAGCATTACAAGCTGGGCCAGGATATCCTTATTCAGGTTGTGCGAGCAGATGAGGTGAGCCGCACCATAGATTTTGTAATGGCAGGGGACGAGGACAATGAATAAAGCAAGCATCAAAACAATTGCCAATAACAAGAAGGCGTTTCATGATTATTTTGTAGAGGAGACTTATGAGGCCGGCATTGAGCTGGTGGGCACCGAGGTCAAGGCGCTTCGCACCGGCAAGTGCTCCGTGAAGGAATCCTTTATTCGTATTATTAACGGACAGATGGAAATCTATCAGATGCACATCTCTCCTTATGAGAAGGGCAATATCTTTAACCGCGATCCCCTTAGACCGCGTCGACTCTTGATGCACAAGGCAGAGATTCGCAAGCTGGAGCAGAAGATGAAGGAAAAGGGCTATACATTGGTTCCGATTGAGGTTTACTTTTCCGGCAGCCTGGTTAAGGTTAAGGTGGGACTTTGCCGAGGTAAGAAGCTCTACGACAAGCGGGATGATATTGCAAAGAAGGATCAGAAGCGCGAAGCGGAACGAGAGTTCAAAATTCGCAATTTTGGATAAGTTGACATATTTTTTGCAAGTACTTTGTGAGTATTGCGAAAATACTAGATTTTGCGGTTGGTGACTTCTATTTTTCTACCAATAGTGGTATGATAATCTCGTTGAGATATTTTTATGAGTATTGCATTGGCAAGGAGACGCTTCTTGCCGATGTAATTATATATGAGCCGGAATTGTTTCGGCTGTTAATATGGGCCAGTAATGGTTTCGACAGGGATCGTGAAGCTGGTGAAGCGAGTCGTATGGTAATGCGTTAAATGGCCAAATTAAATTTAAACGCTGAAGATAATTTAGCAATCGCTGCCTAATGGCAGCAGTCCGACCTAGTGCACCTACACATTAGGACCCGGGCTTCAAATATGTAGGAAACGACACACGGTAAGCTTTGCCCGTGTGGGCGTATTATGAAGCTACGGAAGCTGTGAGGGTGTTTGTTCCCGCGCAGTGGACGGAATGTCAAAGAACAAACTACACTCGTAGAAGAACAGGGGATTGGTTTTTGGACACGGGTTCGACTCCCGTCTGGTCCACTCCATATTTTGTTTAGACCGATAAGTTTGACAGAATCGTAGTAAGAAGTTTGATACCACGATTTGGTGGGGGAAGTTGATTTAGAGGTTGTCTTATGTCCAAGTATTCAGAACTCATGGTAGTTGAAAAACGCCGATACAAGAGTCTCATGTTTGATTTGGATCAGAATAATGACGTGAATGATTGCTATGTCAATTATCACATTCCAACCGGTGAGAAGGTTGTGGTGTATGCGGACAATAGCCGGTCAGCCATGTCTCTTACGGATGGCAAGGGCACCATCATTACGGATGAGGCCATTTATTTCCATCCATCCCATCGGGAGTGGGGTGCGAACAATCGCATTCCTCTTTCTGAGTTATGTTCCTATGTGATTTTTCAAGAGAATGCGTCAGATACGGTGCATCTGATTTCTGCGGAGCGGGATCAGAGTATCTTTGGTCGTACCGTTAATGCTAAGAATCCTACCGGTACGGAATTGGTTGCCCTACTTTCTGCGATTCAGAAGCGAGTTCGTGGCAGTAGTTCCAAGGAGCAGCTGATTTATGAGCGGACATTGGCCCATATTCTTGGCCTGATTAAGAAGAACTTCCGGGAGAACGGTGTATTGCCGGAACGCTCTTTGAAGCTTTTGGATATTCTATTTGCAGAGAAGAACTTCGCTGCGGAAGTGGCTTATGTGCTGGCTGAGAACGAATATCGCAAGATGAATGAGGCGGGGTACTATCATTTCCTGGATACCTTGCGTGTGAATCCGAATCTGGTACCTGGGCTGGCAGATCAGTTGGAACGTCCGGATGAGAAGTTCCTCATTCCGTTTTTGCAGGATATTTCCAATCCAAATGCTGTCTACATGACCCGTTCGCTGATTGCGACCTATACGAATCTGAAGGAGGCGGAGCGACTGACCCTTCGTCAGGGCGTGATTCTATGTTTCTTATGTGTTCGATTCGAGGATTGGAAGTTTTTTGACCTGATATGGAATGAAATTCATGAGAAGCTGCCGGAAGAGATGCGCTGGATGATTCAGGCATTTCGGGCTAGATTTGCCAATGAGAAGATGTTTGGCGTCTATGAGAAGCTCATGGCTGGCAAGAAGCTAACGGCCATTGAGTATGGGTGGCAGGATGCGCTGGGACTGACCCCTCTTCACTATGCCTTGATTCTTCGCAATCGGGATATGGTAATGGAGCTGTTGGATGCTTATGATTGGCATTATTTTCAGAGCCCACTGACGAGAGACAAGCTGGTAGATACCAGTTACCAATATGTATTTTTAGCTAGTATTCTATATGATGACATCGAGCTGATTGAGGCGGTGATTGCCAAGACAACCACCTTGTTCCAGTCCTTAGAGCGTTCCATGAAGCAGATGGATTTGTTCATCTTCCTAGAGCAGAAGCGTATGGAGGGTGGCGAGTCTGAAGAAGCCAAGGTGCGTATCTATGAGTACGAAGGCATGAAGCGTGAGATGCGTTCCGAGATGCGTCAGATGGCTATGGATGAGGCCCAGAACGCTCGTCGCAAGGCGCAGATGATTATTGAGACCGGCCATCCTTTTAATCATTATCTGTTCTACTTGTACATGGATGTGGATGGCTTGTTCCGCTTGATGGCAGATACCATTGCCCAGTGGCGTGTGGCGAAGTACAAGGATTTGTATTTTATCACTCCGGTGGATAAGGATATGGGCATGGAGTCTCGGGTGTATCCGGAGACCGAGGAAGCACATTTCGAGATTCCGGAGGACAACTTCGAGAATCCATACTACCGCGAGAAGCGCGAAGCCAAGGAACGTGCCGAGCGTGCAGCCAGAGAAGAGCGATTCCGTCAGGCTAAGGCGGCCTTCGAAGAGGCCAACCCAATCGAGAGCTGGTTCTCGGCCGAGGCCCATGAGGATCTCTTGGTTCTCAAGAAGGAATACCGCATCCTGGTGAAGCAGTATCATCCGGATGTGTGCGGTGGCGCCAAGGCTACCCGTATTATGCAGGCCATTATGGATGAGCGAGCTGCCATTCTTGAGGCGATGCAGGGATAATAGGATTATTAAGAGACACCTTTTGTGGTGTCTCTTTTTTTGCGAATTTGCATGTATGGATATTTTCTGATAATTCATTG
>JAILCW010000179.1 GCA_024690265.1 Lachnospiraceae bacterium
AGAAAAGAAACAAAACAATTGTCTTGACATCTATTTTCTGTTTATGGTACGTTAATTAAAACCGTTGAGGAAGAGTAAGTAGATGAAAGCCTCCTTATCCGAGAGAGTTGCAGGTGGTGGGATTGCAACATAAGTGTTTTCATTGAATGGGCTTCTGAGGGCGAGCAGAACGGGCAACCTAGTATGCGAGACGGCGTGAATCACCGTAATACGATTCAGCATATGTTTGTATGCGTTAAGTGGGTGTAGCAATGCACCAAGCCGGGTGGCACCGCAGGATGATTATTCATACCTGTCCCAGCAGTAACCTATACTGTGGGACGGGTATTTTTTGTGTTCGCTCAAGATATTTGTCCCGAAAAAAAGGAGGCAAATATGTCAGACAACAAAATCCCTTACAAAATTTACTTAACCGAAGATGAGATGCCAAAAGCATGGTATAACCTGCGTGCAGACATGAAGAATAAGCCTGCACCACTGCTTAATCCTGGCACACACCAGCCTTTGACTGCAGAGGAGTTGTCCCCTATTTTCTGTGAAGAATTGGTACAGCAGGAATTGGATGATACCACTCCATTCATCGAGATTCCGGAGGAGATTCGCAACTTCTACAAGATGTACCGTCCATCACCATTGGTACGTGCATACTGCCTGGAGGAGAAGCTCGGTACTCCGGCTAAGATTTACTACAAATTCGAG
Source organism: Lachnospiraceae bacterium (assembly GCA_024690265.1). Taxonomy (GTDB): domain Bacteria; phylum Bacillota; class Clostridia; order Lachnospirales; family Lachnospiraceae; genus XBD2001. The sequence goes on from JAILCW010000179.1 coordinate 700, forward strand.
GGTAATAACACCAGCGGCAGCCACAAGCTGAATTCCGCAATCGCTCAGGCTTATTATGCGAAAAAGCAGGGCCTGAAAGGTGTTACCACCGAGACCGGAGCTGGTCAGTGGGGAACCGCACTATCGATGGCTTGTTCCTACTTTGATTTGGATTGCAAGGTATATATGGTTAAGGTTTCCTATGAGCAGAAGCCATTCCGTCGTGAAGTTATGAGAACCTACGGCGCAACCGTAACACCGTCTCCATCTGAGACGACAGAAGTAGGACGCAAGATTCTTGCTGCTCATCCGGGAACCACCGGAAGCCTTGGCTGCGCAATCTCTGAGGCAGTAGAGGTTGCTACCAAGAATCCCGGATACCGCTATGTATTAGGTAGCGTATTGAATCAGGTACTCCTGCATCAGTCGGTTATCGGTCTTGAGACCAAGGCAGCAATGGATAAATACGGCATCAAGCCGGACATCATCATCGGTTGTGCCGGTGGTGGATCAAACCTTGGTGGATTGATTGCTCCATTCATGGGAGAGAAGCTTCGTGGAGAAGCAGACTATCGTATTATCGCTGTCGAGCCGGCTAGCTGCCCAAGCTTTACCAGAGGAACCTTCTCATACGACTTCTGCGATACCGGTATGATCTGCCCATTGGCTAAGATGTACACCTTGGGAAGTGATTTTATCCCATCTGCGAACCATGCAGGCGGCCTTCGTTTCCACGGCATGAGCTCCACATTGTCCCAGCTGTATCATGATGGATACATGGAGGCAACCAGCGTAGAGCAGACTTCCGTATTCGAAGCAGCAGAGATGTTTGCAAGAGTTGAGGGAATCCTTCCTGCACCGGAGAGTTCCCATGCAATCCGTGCAGCAATCGACGAAGCAATGAAGTGCAAGGAAACCGGCGAGGAGAAGACCATTGTCTTTGGTTTGACCGGAACCGGATACTTTGACCTTGTTGCATATCAGAAGTATAACGATGGTGAGATGAGCGACTACATCCCAAGTGATGCAGAAATCGCAGAGTCCATCGCTAAGTTACCAAAGGTTGATTAGAGAACAATATTCCTATCATACCAAAGAAGCCCCGGGAATTACTCCCGGGGTTTCTTGCAATTACGTATCAATATGAGTGGTGCGATAAGAACTGTCCGCCATGGCAGCATACAGGGCATCTCGAAGATGCTTCTTGTCAGTAGCAGACAGACCCTTTAACTCATTGAACATTGGCTGAAAATGCCATTTTAAAATGTTCTCGGCGTAGTGGGAATAGAGCTCTCTACCAAAGTCCGTAGCGGAGAGTTGCAGGTTCTTACGATTGCCCGGCATCTGTTGCTTTTCCAACAAGCCCTTATCTACCAGCTTGTTGACAATCTTGGTAAAGTTAGAACGGGAGATACCCAGGCGGGAAGCGATGGCAGACATGTGCATGCCGGCATCCTCTGTCTCTAGGACATACTCTAACACCTGAATCTGGGCATAAGAATAAGACACCCCTTGGTACTCCATAAGCTCCGGCTTATAAGCAGCGGCGTAGATATTACAGTAGTGTATTAAAGCCTCTACGACTTCACGATTTTCACCCATCCATTTCAGTTCCATGAGATAACTATAAATTTTTTCCGAAGGTGTTGCAATAGTATTGGGAAGAGGATTATAATTTAATTGTTTCCAACGGAAACAAAATGTATTTAAGGGGGACAACCTAATATGAAAAGAAGTAAGGCAGTAGTTGTCCTGGTGGTTTCTTTGGTTTTGATACTTGTGGGGAGTATCTTTGCCAGCTTAGTTAACACCGGGGCGGGTAGTGTGAAGGTACGTCGGATTACCTTCGAAGCAAACAACGGAGAGCTCTCCGGACTTTTGTACCTACCGAAGGACGCATCCGACTCCAATCCAAAACCAACCATCATCGTTACACATGGTTATCTGAATTCTGCAGAGATGCAGGATGCCAACGCCATCGAGCTGTCCAGACGTGGATTCGTAGTTCTCGCATTGGACCAGTATGATCATGGCCATTCCAAGCTTAGTCATGACAAGTATATGAGCACCGATTTTCTCGGTATGTGGATGCCATTCTGGGTAAATTCCATGAATGACGCCGTTCAATATATGTATGATCAGCCTTATGTATTAAAGGATGCCGCAGGCAATGGTGTCATCGGCGTAACCGGTCATTCCATGGGTGGATTCTCCTCTACCATGGCACTTGCTATGGACGAGATGCAGGCAGCAGAGAGTGGCGTGCGCAAGGTAATGGCAGGCCTCACTGAGGGTTCTGACTTCTCCTACACTGCATTTGCACAGGTAGACGTAACCGCAGCAGATGCTTTAGGCGGAGGACGTACCATGGGTAAGGTAGCAGCGCAGTATGATGAGTTCTTCTTCAACAATCCGGAAGAGACCGGTGGAACCGTTCGTAAAAAAGATTACGTATCCACACCAGATGCAGCAACCTGGCTACAGCAGGAATCTCCAAGTGCCAACACTTGGTATGAGACCTCTGACGGCGGCAAGCGTATCATCTATGAGCCATCCCAGACTCATCCGTGGAACCATTTTTCCAAGACCACAACCGCTTATGCAGTGGACTTCTATCAGACTGCATTTGCTGATTATAGTTCCTCACTCACTACCATTGACCCACAGAAGCAGGTATGGCAGTGGAAAGAGTTCTTCGAGCTGGTTGCACTCATCGGCTTTGTGATGATGTTGGTGCCGGTAGTAACCTTGCTCACCAAGCTTCCATTCTTGAAAAATGCAATTACCGAGCCGGTAGAAGCACGCCCGGCAATGGAAGGGACAGGTGCCAAAGTTGGCAATCTCTTCGTTACCTGCGGATTGATTCTACTTCCGGCGATTTTCTTCACACCACTGATTGATGGTGGTGCTGCAAGTGCAACTGTGAATTTCCTGGTATATGGCGGAATTATTCTTGCCATTGCAGGTGTCGTGGGAATCGTTTTATCCAAGCGTGAAGCGGAGAACGCTACTGCCTATCGCGCAGGCAGTATTGTGATGACGATTTCCGGTTTGTTGTTGGCAGTGGTCGCACATACCCCTTTATATCAGAATAATGCCTTCTGGACAGCTCCAGCGGTAAATGATATTGCTTATTGGACCATTGCCTGTGCCTTCATTTCCTTGTCTGCAATGAGCCTCATCTTTGTTGCCAGCAAAATTCGTGAAGGCGTTACCTTGCGGGATTATGGTGTGGTATGCAATGTAAAAACCATTGTTGCCGCACTGTGCACCGCTGTTTTAACTGTTGTCATTGCATACTTGGTACTGGGCCTGGTAGATGTGGTGTTCAAGACAGACTTTAGAATCTGGACCTTTGCTTTTAAAACATGGGACGCTAATATCCTCCCGGCTATCCTTAAGTATCTGCCAACCTTCCTATTATTCTATGTGGTATCCAGCGCGTCTATTATGCTGAATACCAACACAGAGGGCACCAAAGGTTTGCGCGGATACTTCCTGGCAATGGCATTGAACGCAGGTGGCATCGTATTGTGGTTAATCAATCAGTACGGAACCCTATTTGCAACCGGCGTGTCCGCACATCCGGAATCCGCATTGTCCGGTATTATCCTGGTTGCTATGGTACCAACCCTTGCAATCGCAGCAATTATCTCCAGAGCCCTCTATAAGAGAATGGGCAATATCTGGACTCCGGCATTCCTTAATGCCATTTTGATGACGGTTATGACACTTGCAAACACAACCGTTTTCCTAAAATAGAACCAACCCCGAAAAGGCTGTCGACTTTGGTCGGCAGCTTTTTTTTGTGCGTACATATAGTTGAATAAAAATCACTTACACGGCCAAAATTATTTTGCTACAATCCCTGATGTTGTAATCGAAAGGAGATTGTATATGTTACCACAGAATAAGTTTCAGGACGTTGTATTTACTAT
>JAILCW010000006.1 GCA_024690265.1 Lachnospiraceae bacterium
GCCGAAAAAGAAGGCATGAGCACCGGTCGTTATATGAAACAGAAAGCAAAAGAACAGGAGCCGGTGGAGCAAATGCAGCCAACCGAATCTCAGGAACCGCAGGAAACGAATGCGCCGGCAGAACCCAAGGAACCGGCGATGCAGGAACCGGAAGAAACCGGCATGCAGCCAACCGTGAATCCGGAAACATCCGGGGAGCAAGGAGAAGTGCCGCAAGGAGAAGCGCCCCAGGGGGAAGTGCCGCAAGGAGAAGCGCCCCAGGGCGGAGCACCCCAAGGGGAAGTGCCTCAAGGAGAAGCACCTCAGGGTGGAACGCCGGGACAGCCGCCGGCAGATGCACCGTAAAAACAGAAACAAAAAAGAAGCAACCGATACCGGTTGCTTCTTCTCGTTTAGTCTCCCAATAATTGTTCGAGGACGACCTTCCGGCCTCCGATGATTTGACTCTTGTGACTCTTGCAGTTCGGGCAGCAGTAATCGTTGCCCCGATTGGGCTCATAGGTGGTGCCACAATCATCGCATTTGGCGGTAACGGCCTTGGGGGTCATAGTTAGCTTAGAACCTTCCAACACCGTTCCTGCCACGGCCTGGCGGTAACACTTCTCCATCAGCTCCGGAACGATTCCTGCCATAGCGCCTACTTCAATTTGCAGTTCCTTTACGTGACGAAGTTTATTTTCTTTTACAATTTCAAATGCCAGGTTTACCACCCGGTTCACATAACTCATTTCATGCATGGCTTTATTATAAGTCCTCTTATAAATTTTCACAATTGCAGGTATCTAATTTTGTACAATATTGTGCCACAATACATTAGCCTTCGCGGCATAGAATGCTATAATATTATATTTGTGGAGTGTTGCTATTTTCACGCCATAATAAATGTATAGTGGAGGAATAACTATGCCAATCGTACCATTTTTGATAGTCTTTCCACTGATTGTAGCAGTCGTTATGTTCTGTGTTCGTGTGAACAAGATTCGTAACTTCTTTGCATATCTCAGTGCATTGATTATCATGGCGGGCGTTGGAGCGCTCGCTGTTCAATGGGGAATGCAGGGGTTTGCACCGATTGCGTTAACTTATGACGCAGAGATGGTGGACCATGTCATTCTCGCAGCTGAAATCATTTTAATGATTCTTGTAACTGTACTTTCCTTTAAGTACAAGAAGTATTGGGTGAGCTTGCTCTCCATCCTTCCAACGGGACTCATTGCTTACTTCGAGTTAATGGGACCACGTGTAGAGGAGACTGCTCAGATTTACATCGACCATCTGTCAATTCTGATGTGCATCATCGTTGGTGTTATCGGTAGCTTGATTGTTGTTTATGCAGTTGGTTACATGCATGGATATCACCATCATCACACGGAGTTTGAGGATCGCAGATACTATTTCTTCGCATTGCTCTTTGCATTCCTTGGCGCAATGTTTGGATTTGTATTGTCTGAGAACCTTTTATGGATTGACTTCTTCTGGGAGATGACCAGTATTTGTTCATTCTTGTTAATTGGTTACACCAAGACTCCGGAAGCAATCAACAACTGTTTCCGCGCTTTGTGGATGAACCTTTTGGGCGGATGTGCTCTTGCTGTAGGTATCGTATATTACGGATACACTTCAGGTATCGTAAGCCTTCATGGCTTGGTAGAGCGTGCAGCTACTGGTGACAAGTTTGCCGTAATTCCGGTAGCGTTAATTGCTTTTGCAGCATTAACCAAGGCAGCTCAGCTTCCGTTCTCAACCTGGTTGATTGGAGCAATGGTTGCGCCTACACCATCTTCTGCATTGCTTCACAGTGCAACCATGGTTAAGGCAGGTATCTATGTATTATTCCGTTTGGCTCCTGCTATGACGGGAACTACAACCGGTTTGATGATCGCTTTGATTGGTGGTTTTACCTTCCTGGTAACCTCTATCATGGCTATCGCACAGTCTGATGGTAAGAAGGTTCTGGCATTCTCAACCATTTCTAACTTAGGTTTGATGGTAGCGTGTGCCGGCGTAGGAACCGAAGAGACTATTTGGGCTGGTGTATTCCTTATGATGTTCCATGCAATCAGCAAGTCCTTATTGTTCCAGGATGTCGGAGCAACCGAGAATGCACTTCACTCTCGTGATATTGAGGATATGCACGGATTGCTTTACATTTTGCCACGTCTTGCAATCTTCATGTTTATCGGTATTGCAGGTATGTTCTTAGCTCCATTTGGTATGTTGATTTCCAAGTGGGCAGCATTGAAGGCTTCTATCGATGAGCGCAATATCATCCTGGTATTCTTCATCTGCTTCGGTTCTGCAACCACTTCCTTCTACTGGACCAAGTGGATGGGCAAGATTATTTCCGCAAGCCATTTGAAGGAGAAGACCTTCAAGGATATTACCAAGAAGAACGAGGTAATTTCCCTTACCATTCATGCTGTTATGATGATTGCTCTTTGCGTATTGTTCCCACTTATTTCACGTATCTACGTAACTCCGTTGATTACTGAGATGTTTGGCCATGCAGAGAATGTATTGTCTGATGCAATTTTGTACACCTTAGTCGTTGTTATTGTTTTGGTATTTGCCGTTCCGTTCTTTGCTTACTTGTACAGTAAGAATGCCAAGGTCAACATGAAGCTGTCCTATATGAACGGTATCAATACCGGTGACAACCGTAAGTTCGTTGATGCTATGGGTGAAGAGAAGACATTGTGGTTATCCAATTACTACATGCACAAGGTAATCGGTTCCAGAAAGCTGATGATTCCTTCTCAGATTTTTGCTGTAGCAGTACTTTTGATTATGCTTAGTATGATTATAGGAGGTGTACTCGTATGAAATTAGGAATTACTTACATGCTTCTATATATCGTCCTGGCTCCGTTCATTGGCGGTTTTCTAGAAGGCTTAGATCGTAAGATTTCTGCTCGTATGCAGCGTCGTGTAGGACCTCCTGTATTGCAGCCGTTCTACGATGTTAAGAAGTTATTGAACAAGCAGACCATCACGGTTTCTACATCCCAGATGTTCTTGCTCATTACCTATTTTGTACTTATGGTATTGACCGGTGCTTTGTTCTTCTTTGGTGCAGATTTGTTGATGTGCTTCTTTGTTATGTCTACTGCAGCTACATTCTTGTATTTTGCAGCAGTTGTAACCAGCTCTCCATATTCATCTGCCGGAGCACAGCGTGAGTTGATCCAGATGATGGCTTATGAGCCGGCTGTCCTTTTGACATGCGTAGGTTTCTACCTTGCAGCAGGCAGCTTTAATGTTTCTGACATTGCTAAAAGTCAGATGAGTAACATTGCATTCCTTCCGGGATTCTTTGTAGCATTTGTTTTCATCCTGACCATCAAAATGAGAAAGTCTCCATTCGATACCAGTGCATCTCATCATATGCACCAGGAGTTGGTTAAGGGTCTGACCACAGAGATGGGTTCCAGAAACTTAGCAATCTTCCAGATTACCGAGTGGTACGAGAATGTATTCCTGATGGGTGTTGTTGGATTATTTATCATCAATCGCAATCCAATCAGTATCGTTGTTGCAATTGCTGTTATCTTACTTGTATACTTCCTGGAAATCTTAATCGATAATTCCAGCGCACGTATGAAGTGGCAGCAGATGTTAAAGATTACATGGGCAGTCACCTTGCTTGCAGCAGGCGTGAACCTCATTATGTTAATGGTCATTCGATAGGAGGAAAAAGCAATGGCAAATATTTCTAGATCTCCATGGCTTCTCCACTACGATGGATCAAGCTGTAACGGATGTGATATTGAGGTGTTAGCAGCGTTAACACCTGTTTATGATGCAGAGCGTCTTGGTGTAGTTAACACCGGCGACCCAATGCAGGCAGATATTTTCTTGATTACCGGTGGTATCAACGAGCAGAACAAGGACGTTGTTAAGCAGATTTATGATCAGATGCCTCGTCCAAAGGTCGTTGTTGCAGTTGGCGTATGCGCTTGTACCGGCGGTGTGTTCAAGGATTGTTATAACATTTTAGGTGGTGCAGATACTGTAATTCCGGTTGATATTTATGTTCCGGGTTGTGCAGCTCGCCCACAGGCAATTATCGATGGTGTTGTTCAGGCGGTTGGTTTGTTCCAGCAGCGTCTGGATGAACACAATGCGCAGAAAAGAAAGGAGGCGTAAGACATGGCAGAAGTAATTAACCCACAGAATATTTTAGAAGAGATTTCTGTTTCTGATTTGCTTCGTCGTGCCCTTGAGCTTAAGAAAGCCGGCTTCCGTTTTTCTCAGGCACATGCGGTATATAACAGCAAAGATAATAAGTACGAATTGAGTTATTCCTTTTCCGATTATAGTACCTATCAGTTGCATAGCTTACGCGTAGTCGTTGATTTGGACACTGTTGTTCCAAGTATTACCGAGATTATTCCTGCAGCTGTTTTCTATGAGAATGAGATGAAAGAATTGTTCGGTGTGAAGATTGAGATGATTTCTGCAGATCTTCAGAACAAGTTGTATCGAATTGAAGTGGATACTCCATTTGGACCGAAGAAGGAGGAAGCATAATGGGCAAGAGAAGTGTTATTCCTTATGGACCTCAACATCCGGTTCTCCCGGAGCCAGTCCATATTGATTTGGTAGTAGAGGACGAGCGCGTTGTAGAAGCAATCCCTTCCATCGGTTTTATTCACCGTGGATTGGAAAGCTTGGTAGATCGTCGTGATTTCAATCAGATGACCTATGTTGCAGAGCGTACCTGCGGTATCTGTAGTTTCCAGCATGGTATGGGATACTGTGAAGCAGTAGAGCATATTATGGGTGTTGAAGTTCCGGATCGTGCGAAGTTTCTTCGTACCCTTTGGGCAGAGACCTCTCGTATGCACAGCCACTTGCTGTGGTTGGGACTTTTGGCTGATGGATTTGGATTTGAGAATCTGTTTTATCAGTGCTGGAGAGTTCGTGAGAAGGTTCTTGATATTCAGGAAATGACCGCCGGCGGACGTTTGATTTTCTCTGTTAATAAGGTTGGTGGTGTCTTGAAGGACGTTACCGATGATCAGTTGAAGTTCATCCTCGCAACCATGGATGAGGTTGAGGCTGAGTTAAAGGTTATCAAGGAGACTTTCTTCGAGGATTATTCCGTTAAGTCTCGTTTGGTTGGCGTTGGTGTGTTGACTGCTGAGCAGATTAATGCACTTGGTGCCGTAGGACCATTTGCTCGTGCATCAGGTGTTAATGTAGATATGCGTAAGCTTGGTTATGCAGCATATCCGCACATTGATTTTGAGCCAATCACCAGCAATGATGGTGACTGCTATGCTAGATGTTATGTACGTATGATGGAAGTATTCCAGTCCATCGATATTATCCGTCAGGTAATCGCTAAGATGCCTGCAGAGAAGGATCTTGCAGTTGCTGTAAAGGGTAACCCAGATGGTGAATATTTCATGCGTGTGGAGCAGCCGAGAGGTGAGGCCTTCTACTATGTTAAGGGTAATGGTACTCCGAACTTGGAGCGTATGCGTATCCGCACTCCTACATTTGCAAATATTCCTGGATTATGCGAGATGCTGAAGAACACAGAGTTGGCTGATATCGGATTATTGATCTTAACAATTGATCCATGCATCAGCTGTACCGAGCGTTAATGGAGAGAGTGGAGGATAGAACATGGCAATTATGAAATTTGCGCCACAAGCGCTTAAGAATTTATTTTTAAAACCTGTAACCACCACATATCCAGCAGAACCGTATGTATATCCGGAACGTAGTCGTGGACATATTGAGATTTCTATCGACGATTGTATTTCCTGTGGTATGTGTGTGCGCGCGTGCCCTTGCGGAACCCTGTCTGTAGATCGTGCCAAGGGAACTTGGAGCATTGATCGTATGGATTGTATCGCTTGCGGTTTCTGTGTTGAGAAGTGTCCGAAGAAGTGCCTGACTATGGTACCGGGATATCAGACTCCGGGTGGAGATAAGAAGACGGAAGTTTTCCAGAAGTCTCCGGAAGTGATGGCAGCAGAAGAAGCAAAGCGTAAAGAAGCTGCAGAGAAGGCTAAGGCCGCCGCAGCAGCGAAGGCAGCGGCAGCAGCTGCAGCAAAAGCAGAAGGACAGGAGACCCCTGCACAGTAATTATGAAGCAACAAGTTGTAACACAGCAGGTCACGGTATTTGGATTGGTCCAGGGCGTAGGCTTTCGACCATACGTGGCCGAGCTGGGTGAACAATTGCATATGGCCGGCTCAGTGCGTAATGCCGGTGGTGTCGTATTTATTGAGGCACAAGGATGCCCAGAGGCGATGGAGGAATTCCTTCATCGCCTTTTGGTGCTTGATGGTCACAATCCCGCACTGCCGGGAGCTAGGGTAGATGACCTAGATGTTACAGACATGGAAGAACCTATTCTGGCAGAGGGCTTTGTGATTGTTCCAAGTGATGACCGTAGGGATGGACTTCGGTTCCTCCCTCCGGATATTGGAACCTGCGAGAATTGTCGCAGAGAGTTATTAGACCCGAATAATCGAAGATATCGATATCCTTTTATTAGTTGTGTATCCTGTGGCCCTCGTGCCACCATTATGAAATCCCTGCC
>JAILCW010000010.1 GCA_024690265.1 Lachnospiraceae bacterium
ATAGGTGTTCCATTCTACCTCCATGGAGAAGAAGTATTGCGGTCTAAGATGTTTCATGACAACAGTTTTAACCTGCCATTATGCGTCAATGCCCTATCCTATAACTTCACAAATGAGCAGCGTGCTATGCAAGATTACTATCGCGGACTTATCGCTTTTCGCAAGAAGGCAGCGGAGTTACATCTTTACAGCAAAGAAGATGTAGAGCAGCATTTCCAGCTTATTGACACATCTGACAAGCCACTGACAATCGCGTTTACCATCGACAACCTTTTGGTGGTTTACAATGCATCCAATCGAGAGGTATCCATTCCTTCACCGGTCAGCGGGCGTTACTATGTTTATGTAGAGAATGACAAAGCTTGTGACCTGGCCTTCCATGAGTTTGACGCTACCGCCGGTGACGCCATTGCTGTTGGCCCGATTCGCGCTATGGTTTGTCGCAGAGAGGATTTGTAATGAGAAAACGATTGATTGCACTGTTACTATCCGGGGTCTTGGCCGTTGGAGGATTGTGCGGATGCGGCAGCAAGACGGCCCACAAGCCCCTTCATATCATTGACGATAAGTACCGTACCTGCTATGAAGTGTTTGTATATTCCTTTTCCGATAGCGATGGGGACGGCATTGGTGACCTAAATGGACTGAAAGAGAAGCTTGATTATATCAATGATGGGGACGATTCTACAGATACTGATTTGGGCTGTAACGAGATTTGGCTCATGCCGATTTCTCCTTCTCCGTCTTATCACAAGTATGATGTAACCGATTATGAAGCCATTGACCCGCAATATGGTAGTATGGAGGACTTCGATGCGCTGGTGGAAGAATGCCATAAGCGCGGCGTTCGAGTGATTATCGACTTTGTTATGAACCACTCTTCCAGCGAACACCCGTGGTTTACCGCCGCCTGTGACTATCTTAAAGCACTGCCAACAGACAAAGAGCCTGATGTAGCTGATTGTCCTTATTTAGACTATTATCATTTTTCCAGAGAGCAGAGTGACGGATATACCGCATTGGCAGGTAGCAATTGGTACTACGAGGCTCGGTTCTGGGAAGGAATGCCGGATTTGAATTTGCAGAGTCAGCGCGTACGAGAGGAATTTGATGGGATAACATCCTTCTGGTTATTACACGATGTGGATGGTTTCCGATTGGATGCAGTCACCTCCTACGAGACTGGGCAACCGGATGCCATCATAGAGGAATTGACCTGGTTTAACGATATGGTCAAGTCCAAGAATCCCGACGCCTACATTGTAGGAGAAGCTTGGACCAATCGAAAAGGCTACGCGCCATTTTACGCTTCCGGAGTAGATAGTTTCTTTGATTTTTCCTTTGCTGACAATAATGGCAATATTGCAAAAGTTTTGCGCGGTGCAGGAACTGCTGCAGATTTCGCACAATCGCAGATTAATGCAGAAACTCTCTATCAATCTTACAATGATAAGTATATTAATGCGCCTTTTTACACCAATCATGATATGGCCAGGTGTGCCGGTTACTTCACAGGTGATAATTCCGAGACACTTATCAAAATGTCTCAAGGAATGAATCTGTTAATGCAAGGAAACGCTTTTCTCTACTATGGAGAAGAGATTGGCATGCGAGGTTCCGGCGCAGATGAGAACAAACGCAAGCCTATGGAATGGGATACTCAAGCCAAAGAGGCCAAAGATCCAAACTCCATCTACAATTTTGTCAAAACCATGATTCGCTGGCGTAACACCTATCCCGCCATTGCAAGAGGTATGACTACCCTTCCTGTTGACAGTTCTGGCAACTCCATCTGTACCGATGCAATCTGCGCTATGGAGCGTAGCTGGGAGGATGAAACCATCGATATCATTTATAACATTTCTTCCGATGAGCAAACAGTCTCCATGCCAGAGGGCTCTGCCCTATCCGACTGGGCCAACGCATCTGACGCATCTGTTTCTATCATAGAAAAAGACGGCACCTTGCAGATGCCGCCTTACAGTATTGCGATTCTAGAACATCATTAATCTATCCCATGACGTGAAGAAAGCCGCGGAGGGGAAACGCGGCTTCCTTCGTTGGGAGTTATGGGTATTATTAGGATAATTGGCTAACCATATTCGATAACACTTCCGCCTGATTCTGATTCTCCACACGGAAGTTCTCTAACTCTCTATTTGGATCTGACGTTAACGCCTTGGCCTCTTTATCGACAGCCACGGTCGTCAGCTTCTCTGCACTCTCATTTGCAATCTTCTTCAGATAATCGGACATCTCATTGTCCGGCATCTTCGTTACATTCGCTTCATTCTTCTGGTCCTGTTCCTTAGAATCCTGTGTTTCAATCTTTGCTTGAACCACAGAAGTCTCTGCCATGCCTGCATTCGCAGCCGCAGTTGTTTCTTCCGGCGCAGAATCTATCTTCTTACCGCTTGCCTGCTTCTGATAATAATCTGGAACCTGTGTATTAACACTTCCACTCATTGCTGTAATACCCATATATAATCTCCTTTCGTAAACAAAAAACACCGGCCCCATCTGCCAGTGTTCCCGTCTATTCTGTCTATCTCTTTTGCAACTGGCTGACCACTTGCATGGTCCCTATAGCTTTGTGACGCCAGGTTACCCTGGTTGTACTCGAGATGCATATCACTTTGGTAAGTATTATTTTACACCCATTTTCAAAGAAAATCACTACCTATACAAAAACTTGTACAGGCGTAAATAATCAGTCTAGATTCTGACACAGAGAAATAACCAGCACGTCATCGACATTAGGGTTCTTAACGAAGTAATTCGTAGTCTTCACCCTACGGTAAATGCCGTCATCGCCGCACTGACGCGTGATCACTGAAAGGGACTTGGCCCCTGCACGATACTGAGCAATCTGACTTTCCCGATGAAATGTATTCTTGAACAGGGCACGATCCTCCGGATGCATAGTGGTTGCACCATGTTCGATGAGCTCCGTATATACGCCGACAGAGGGACATAACTGCGACGTAAAGTTCTCATAGTTCATCATGTAGAAGGAGTTTCGTGTCAGATTCGAGAAAATAATCAACGGATAGCCGGTAAAAACAGCATCCAACAGCAACTGCCTAGCCACAGCCTGGGACTGTACCGTCAGAATGTCCTCTGTCACGTCTCGATTCAACGTTTGGTCGATACGCTTGGCGAACTCCTCCTCCGGCATAGCTGGATCAAAACAATGTCCCTGAATAAAATTACACCCGCTGGTACGCATAAAAGCCAGTTGCTCCTTGGTCTCAACGCCCTCAGCAATCGTAATCAAATCCAAACGATGAGCACAGTCGAATATCGCCTCTAACACCACGCGCTCACGCTCTGTCTCGCAATTCTGCGCCAACAGGGACTTATCGATTTTCAGTGCGTCGACTTCCATGTGAGCCAGGAATCCTAAGGAAGAAAGTCCCTTTCCAAAATCATCTAAGCCTACTTGAAATCCGCGACCATGAATTGCCTCTACCAAAAGAGGCATCTCCTCAGGTGCCTCCACAAAGGCCGACTCCGTAATCTCAAACCGAATCAGTTCATGATCGATATGATATCGATCTACAATCTCCGCAATGCGGCTGGCTACTCGCATTTCACGAATATGCTGTCTGGAAAAGTTCACCGAAATCGGCACTACATGTTTCAGTTCCTGCATTCGCTTTGCAAGGAACTTGCATACTTCTTCCAGCATATACCAATCTAAATCACATACCTGATATTCCTTTTCCAGTTCAGGTATAAATTGGTCCGGCTCCACGATGGTCCCATCCGGGCGCTTCCACCTGGCCAACGCTTCCGCGCCATACATGTTCTTAGTTACCGCGTGATATTGCGGCTGATAGTACACAATAATCTCGCCATTATGCAATCCACGCAGCACTTCAGCATTTATCTCACCCATAAAAAACAACTCCTTAAGACGAATAAAGCCTCGTCTTATTTACAAAGAACTGCTAACAGTTCCTCGCGCTTTTCATCCCATCTGGAATCTAGGATACCAAAGTCTTTCTCCTTATAATTCCACAGTGCACGACCAATGCCGTACCTCTTAAAGATGGCATGAATATCAGACAGCCAATTCAAAGTATCCGGAATTGGAGCCTTATCAATGCAGCCATACTCGCCGCAATATAATGGCAAATCTTTCTCCTTGGCATACTCTAATGCCGGGGCAAAAATTTTCTCAAAGAATGCAGGACTAATATTCCCGTCTAAGCCGCCAAATACGTCTGCAGCATGGTTCTGATCCAATGCCTCGCTCTTCTCCTTGTACAAAGAAATCGGAGCAGGATAGCTCAAATCATAATCAATGTTCTCTACCCAGCTTGCATGCTGATGAGTGAAGCATAGCGGCTCATAGCAGTGGAAATTAAGTACAATATGGTCATCCCATGCTACGTTGATGAATGGAACAGCCAATACGCTGTTGTGCATAACGCCGCCCACAATAATGTAAGCATCCGGTGCAGACTGACGAATCAATGCAATGGCCTTGGTAGCAATCTTGTTCCAGTTCTCCTTGAAATCAGGATTAACTACTTCGTTGAGAAGCTCAAATGCTACAATATCACTATCCTTGGCAAAACGGTCCATCAAGTGATTCCAAGTCAGATAGAATCGCTCCTGCAAGGTCTCATCCGTAAAGAACTTATCCGGATCCGGAACTTCCTGCTTATCAAACATAAAACCATAAGCCTTATGCAAGTCCAAGATTACCTTCAAATCATGTTTTCTCGCCCATACGATGCAATCCTCGATATGAGCCATGCCGTCTTCTTTGATGCTGCCATCTTCATTCTCAATGACATCATAATCAATCGGAAGACGAATATGATCAAAACCGAACTCAGCGATTCGGTTAATATCTTCTTCTGTAATGAAGTTATCCCAATGTTCCTTGGTCTTAACCACGCACTGTGATAACCAACCACCTAAGTTAATTCCCTTTTCATAACCTACAAATGTTTTCATTTCAATCCCTCTACCTTTATTAACGAAATCGTTTTAGTACCTTGCTATTATAACATGAGAAATGATTCCGTTACAGAGAAATTATACGAAACGGTAAATTGAACAAAAACTCCCGAGGAATAAATCCTCGGGAGTTGGATAGTTAAGCTATTGTCCCAACGAGTCGCATCTCGAGATTTGCTTCGCAAATCTCTCGCTCCGGCAGTCGCCGAATCACGTAGATAAAAAAAGTGCCGAAGCAAGTTAACTTGCTCGGCACTTTTATTTATCTACTAATTCGACTCGTTGCTATTGAGAGATTACTCAATGATAGTAGCAACACGGCCTGAACCTACAGTACGTCCACCTTCACGGATAGCGAAAGTAAGACCCTGCTCCATAGCTACTGGATGGATAAGCTCGATGGTCATCTCTACGTTATCACCAGGCATGCACATCTCAGTACCAGCTGGAAGGTTGCAGACACCAGTTACGTCAGTTGTTCTGAAGTAGAACTGTGGACGATAGTTGTTGAAGAATGGTGTATGACGACCACCCTCGTCCTTGGTCAATACGTAAACCTGTGCTGTAAACTTAGTATGGCAAGTTACAGT
>JAILCW010000055.1 GCA_024690265.1 Lachnospiraceae bacterium
ATTTCCTAGAAATAAGTGTTTTAGAAGCGTTTATTACATCAAATATCCCTTATTTACAACAAAATTAGGTGCTAAGGAATCTCCTCAGAAAGATTCTTACCACCTAATTCGCTGTCCCCAGCTATCCTTCCTCGTCAAATCAGGTGCTAAGTTTACGCTCTCGCCCATCTCTTAGCACCCCACGAGAGCAAAACCACCGCCATCCCCCGTTCCTTGCGTTCACCTGCCGGGGTCGGTCCCCCACTATCAAGCCCCCCTGACAATAAAAAAAGCTGAGATGTTCTGCCAAGTCAAGGGCGAAGCCGCTTTGCGGTGCTTGCACCCTTGACGAGAAAGAACTCTCAGCAATAATTGTTTCAGGGGGATGATTGATATTACTCCTTATGGGACAGCAGCACCTTGACCTTGAACCAGCCATCCTCGTAGGAGCAGTTCATGGCGCCGCCGTATTTTTCTGCAACCTGGGCAATGGACTTCAGGCCATAGCCGTGCTTGACATTGTCACGCTTGGTGGTCGCCGGCAAATTGGCACTCTTAAAAATACGTCTGGTCTGGCTCTTCTTTAGACGCACCGAAGAAGGATCGGAGCAATTCTCGCACTCAACAATAATGAATTGATTACGACTGCGAACGGATAGGGTAATCAATCGTTCCTCCGGATTCTCCAGCATCTGGGTGGCCTCAATGGCGTTATCGATGAGGTTTCCGAAGAGGGAGCAAATATCCTTTACGTGAATGCCGGAGAGCACATCGCCGTCCACCATAGCATTCAGGGTAATGTTCTTCTTTTGGCACTGCAGGCTCTTGGTGGTAAGAATCACGTCCAATACCTGATTTCCGGTATTCATGAAAGATTCCTGAATAGCAATGGCCTGCTCCATGTCCGCTAGCACTTCTGCGCGCTTTTCCGGGTCTCCTTCATTTTTCAATGCAAGGACATAGTGCTTCATGTCGTGCATCTCCTTGCGAAGGGCCTCAGAATTGTCCACCGCCAGCTTGTACTGCTCGTACTGACGGGAAAAAAGCTGGTTGATGGCGTCGTTTTCGTTCTTGGCCACCATCTCATTTCGGCGTCCCATCTGGGTCATGAGCATCAGCATACCTCCGAAGTCTACCAGGGTTCGAACGTATAGCATGTTCTCCGTTGCAGAGAACGGGGTCTTTTTAACAACGAAGCTTAGGTTGGACATAAGGAAGGCACCAACGCCGGTAGCAAGGACGCTAAGAAGCTCCTTAGTATTGATATTGAGGTTGCGATCATGGGGAATGTTGTCCCGCTCCACCTTGTAATAAATGTTGTAGGTCAGGGCGTAGACCACGAACATGGTCAAAAACGCAGCCACAACACTTCGATAGTCCGAAATATAAACGGACCAGGAATACAACTGCACATACAAGCTGGCTGCAAACTCCGCCAAAACGAAGGCGTGAGTGGTAAGGACGCCGCAATCCTTGGGCTTAATATCCAGCACCGCATACAGCGCGGTATACATCAGGGCAACGGCCATAATCATGCATGGAATCCAGAACCGAAGGGGCAAAATGCCTGCCACAAACTGGAACCCCGCGAACAACAAAAAGGCCAACACACACTGCAATATAAAGAGCTTGCCATGAGTGCGACGCTTATAAATATTAAAATAAACGAACACTGCCAGCCATTCCGCAATGGCAGTGAACAAACGCGGCGTTTCCTGCAGGGAAAAGGGATTGATAAAATTGGAAATCATCATTATAAAATGTCCTCCGTCAGTGCGGCCATGAACTCTTTCTTGCGAGCACGACTAATCGGTAGACGCACGTCACCGCGCAGCAGCACCTCTTCCTTTTGCACAGCTTCCACATAAGAAAGATTCACCAGATAGGCATTGTGGCACTTGCTAAAGCCGTGGTTAGCCAGCATTTCCTCGAACTTCTTGAGAGGACCTGCCGTCACATAGTCCGCTTCGTTGCAGTGAAGAATCACGTTGTTACGCTGGCTCTCGATATAGGATACTGTCTCACAATCCAGCTTGAGCTGGCGGTCCTCCTCATTGACGCGGATGTAGACTTTCTGTCGCTTGGCATCCACACGTGAAATGGCCTTCTCAAACAACTGCTCAAACTGCAGATATGGCACCGGCTTCAATACATACCCCAATGCATCCACAGCATATCCTTGTACCGCATACTGCACCGTAGAAGTGATAAAAATAATAATCACTTCAGAATCCACGGCGCGAATCTTTTCCGCAGCCTTCATGCCGTCCATATGCTTCATCTGAATATCCAACAGGATGATGTCAAACTGTCCCTTGTAGTCTTCTACCAGATCCAATCCATCCTGCAAATAGCTGATATTGCACTGTTTTCTGGATTTCGTTTCAAATTTTTGAATATAATTGGTGAGCAAATCCGCCTGGGCCTGCTCATCCTCAACAATACATACGTTTATCATGGTATTAAAATACCTCAATGTTTTTTTACATGCAATCGCAAATTGCAAAAAGCCCCCGCCCACATCCGTGAGCAGGGGTTGTTATCATTTTTTAACGAAGGAGGATTATACAATTTCGAACTTCTGGGCACTGGTGTTCAACTGCTTGGTAACATCGTTGTTCTGCTCCATCGCATCATTGATACCTTGGATTTCACCAACGATTTCTGTCGCTGCGTTTGCAGACATACTAATCGCATTAGAACTTTCCTCAACGGAGGTGGTAATGCTCGCAATGCGGTCGGTCATCTCTGTCATAACCTCGTTTAAGTTGTTTGCCTTAGCTGAGAAGGTCTCTAACATTTCATCAATCATGGAAGCGGTGTCTTCGTACTTGTTACCGGTTTCCACAAACGCATCGTAATCTGCCAAAACGTTCTTGTTGATAAAATCGATAACCTGAATTGCATTGTCAGACAAGGTCTTAACTGCAGTGGTTACCTTGGAGGAAATCTCCTGAATATTACCAGCAGTATCGCGAGAATCCGCTGCCAAGGTAGAAATTTCATCTGCTACAACTGCAAATCCACGACCAGCTTCACCGGCACGAGCGGCCTCAATGGACGCATTCAGCGCCAACAGGTTGGTCTGGCTGGCAATCTCAAGAATCTGATTGGTCAAATCACCAATCTGGTTAACCTGCTCGGATTCCTTAACAGACTCCTCCAATACCTTCGCCAATTCTTCCATCTTGGCACCGGTATTTTCCTTCTTGCTGGTGGCTTCTTCCTTGATAGAAATAGCCTCTTCCTTAATAGCATTGGCCTGCTCTGCTCCGGCCTTTGCCTGCTCATCAATAGCATCCGTTGCGTCTCTTACCATGCCAAGATGTTCACGTAAATCGTTAGCGGTGGTAGAAACATTTTCCATAGATGCAGCCAACTCTTCCATCGCAGCCGTTGTATTTGTAACATTATCGCTGGCGCTCTGAATCTTGAGCACTACGCTATCGGCAGAGGACGTAAGGGTTGTAGCACCGCTTTTGACATCGCGAATAACCTCCTGAAGGGTCTCCATAAACTGATTGATACCATCACGAACAGAGCCAAGCTCCGTCTTGGTCTTAGTGGTGATTCGTGCAGTTAAGTCACCCTTGCCTGCGTTAATGTTATTGATGATTCCCTGCAATTCGGTGGAAATGCCCGAAATCACTCGATTGATTCGGAAATAGGACAATGCAAAGCTGGCAATGATTAAAAGGATTACCACTATCATCACGATGTAGCCCTTGGCAGAAACAGATGCAATATAGCCACTCAGATAGGCACTAAAGCCTTCACTCAAGGAAGAAACGCCATCCTCAATAGAACTCAGTGCGTCGTAGCATGCTACCAAATTGGTGCCATACTCCGTAGATACATACTGAATTGCGGCAGCGACATCACCGGCTAAAATGCTACTTCTCATATTGGTAGCAGTTCCACAGAATGCTTCTACGCTTGTACGAAGATTCTGTACGCGCTCTTGTCCATCAGGAAGATTTCCTACCAACAAACTGCCATCCATGTAATCCAGATGAGACGCCGTATCAGCCACATATTGATCCATATCAGCAAAATCTGCCTCCGACAACTTGGTGCCGGCTTCCATCTGTCCCAAATTTTTATTAATTTCTGCGGAAATGTGAATAATATCCTCCTTTAAGGTAGCTGCTTCCTGAGCACAAATAAGCTCATTTTCGCTAGCTATCAAAGCCTGACTTTTTACACTTTCCATTGCACTTCGGGATAATATCGCATAAAGAATGAACGCGACAAGAATCACCACATTCACAATGATGTTCTGAAAAATAATAGATTGTAGAAAATTGCCCCTCTTATTCATGTTCTTTCCTCCTGGGTCTTCGATTCTTCCCTAGTTTTCCCCACAACATGAATAATCCTATATTTATTGTAATTCCAACAAAAATGCCTGTCAATACGACATTCCCAGCAAGACTGTCAGGAATAGCAAGTTCATAATGGTAAACACGCAAATATACTTTTTCTTGTCTGCCCCCTCCACAAAGCTGTACTGCTTGAAAGAAATGAGGCTGGCCATAGATGCAATCAGCGTTCCAAGACCTCCTAAGTTGCAGCCTACAATGAGGCGATCCAGATGTTCTGTAAACCCGGAGCAAAGGATGGCCGCCGGAACGTTACTAATGACCTGACTAAGTAAGATGGACACCAGGACTTCATTCTTGCCCACCAGCGTCTGTAGTGCATCACTTAAGGCCGGGATCCGCTTCATGTTACCGATGAAGATAAATAAAAACACAAAGGTAAACAGCAAAGAATAATCCGGCTTGCGAAGAACGCGACAATCCAGTATCAAAACTGTTGCAATTACAACAGTCAATCCGATGCGATAGTCTAATACATGGGCAACCACCAGGATTGCAATAAGGAAGGTTGCCAGGTACATAGCAATCAATCCCTTGTCCCTGCGGCCGCGGTCGTATTCATTCTTCTCCTGCAGTTCCACTGGCTCACGCCCTGTCATAAAAATGGCACAGAGGATTAGACCTATCAGTGACACTACACTGTAAGGCAACATCAGTCTCAAGAATGCAGTCAGGCTAAGGCCTGCCTTGGAATATAAAAACAAGTTCTGCGGATTACCAAGAGGTGTTAGCATACTACCAAGGTTGGCCGCGATGGTCTCTAATACAATCGCTCGGATGAAAAGGTCCTTGCGACCTGCCAGATTCAGAGTTACAACTGTAAATGGCACGAAAGTAATGAGTGCCACATCGTTGGTAATAAACATACTTGCGAAAAAGCAAAGTCCCAAAAGCACCAACACCATGCCTCGTACGGATGTCATGCCAGCTACCAACTGCTCTCCAATCTGTCGAAACACCTTGAGTCTCTGCAGTCCTGCCATGGTAATCATAAGCATCAGTAAGATGCCTAGGGTTCGATAATCAATATATCCAATATATGCTGCGTCCGGGGGTACCACAAAGGCAGAGATTACTGCCAATACCAAGGCTATACAGAGGACGATTTCGTTGTTAATAAAACGCTTTAGGGCTTGCATGATTTACTCCTTGCTTGACTTCGATAAGAGGACGATGCTCTCACAGTTCGCAGTGTTTGGGAACATATCTACACAACACATGCGCTTCGGCTCGTAGCCTGCCTCCATAAAATACGGCAAATCTCGCACCAAACTGGTTGGCTTGCAGGAAATATAAATCATAGACTCTACGCCGTAACTAAGAATCTTTGGCAATGCCTTCGGATGGATGCCGTCACGTGGCGGATCCAATACGATAAAGTCCGGCTTGTCCGTAATGTCATCCAATACTTTTAACACATCTCCGGCCAAGAACTCGCAGTTCTCCAAGTGGTTGTCTGCTGCATTCTTCTTGGCAGCCTCCACTGCTTCCTCGATAATCTCCACGCCAATGACACGTCCCGCTACCGGAGACAAAACCTGGGCAATGGTTCCGGTTCCGGAATAGAGATCGTAGACGGTACTGTCAGCCTTGATGTTGCCGGTGTCGCTACCGTCCTTGCCATGAAGGATAAAATCACGCGCGGTGTCATACAGCACTTCTGCCCCAAGGGAATTGGTCTGGAAAAAACTGAATGGTGTAATACGGAAATTCAACCCAAGCAAGGTCTCTGTAAAATAATCCTGTCCATAGAGGATATCCGTTCCCTGGTCCTCTACCACGTCGCTCTCACGGTCATTATGGGTATGAAGCAAACATGTGAGCTTGCCCTCGAATGGCAACTTTTTCATTGCTTCTGTCCAGGCGGCCAGTAATTCTGCTTCATTGGTCGGAGCCTGGGTCGTGGTAACTAAATCTACCAGAATCTCCCCGGACTTCACGGCTTTACGAACCAACAGGTGGCGCAAATATCCTACATGCTGCATTTTATGGTAATAATCCACGGCTTTATCGGACCAGAATCGCAGTGTTGTATCAAGAATCAACCGGAAATCTCCATCCACAATGGTACATTCCGGCACTGAAATTACATCATAGAAGCTGCCACGCTTATGCATGCCAAGGGTCAGCGGTCCATCCTTTTCACTATCGCCAAAGGAGAACTCCATCTTGTTACGATACTCGGAATGCTTCGGGCTTCCCTTGATACCTTCGAAGATAGCGTCAAAACCTTCCTCCCCCAATACCGGGGTGAAAAGCTTGCGAATCTGGCCTTCCTTAATCTTCAATTCTTCTTCGTATGGAATGCCCTGATAGAGGCATCCACCACAAACGCCATAGTTCGGGCACTGGGCGTTCTGCTCCAATGGGGACTTCTCCACCACTTCCAACAAACGGCCTTCGTACTTGCCGCTGCGTTTCTTGGAACAAACAAAGCGGACCTTCTGTCCCGGGATGGCATTCTTGACCTGAGCGCGGGTAGCCTCGCCCTCTTCTGTCACCTCCACAATTCCCTTATTGGGGAAGTTGATTTCCTTTACGATGCCTTCGTACTGCTGTCCTTTTTTCATAATTACCTCATTAACTACAATATGAAAGCCGCGGCCTGTATCGGTCGCGGCTCTTGTTCGTGCAAAAAACTATCTCTCGTCGAATAAATCCTCATCGTCATCATCGAAAGCATCGTCAAAATCGTCATCAAACACATCATCACAAGATGCATTCAAGAACCTATAAACCGCATAAGCGATGCCTGCAATAATTGCTACAATGCCAACAATCGTAATGATTGTCTTAATAACCTTCTTCGTATTCATACTATCAACAGCCCCCTTCTTGCGGTACTTTAATACGCTCTTACCCAAGTCCGTCACAACGTCTACCTTGTCCTCTACGAAATCTCGCAACTCATCCACATCGATAAGGTTCGCCAAATCCTGCTTCGTAATATGTCGAATATCCATAAACGCCTACCCCCTTGTTCGCAAGTTCATCATAAGAAAATTATAGCACAATCCCTTCGCGATGCCACAGAAAATTTGCAGTCGCCCCTGATAATCTCCCCTTCTTGAGTTGCCGCGGCGGCGGCCTGCCTCCTGGCGGGGCTGCACTTACTTGTGCGGAGCCAATCCATTTTCTTGTGTCCCGTAACGCCCATCCCTATCATGTGTCCTTTAGACGCTTTTACTATTCGAAGCCACTGTTTGTCTGCCCCGCTGACACTTTATCTAACTAATATGACTGCGTAACGATTGACTATTATTTTGATTCCAGTTCCGTTCGCCAAGAAAAATATACAAAGCATGTTTCGCTGATTGGGGGTCGCGATAAAGGACGAGTCCATTCGCCTCTATCGCTTTCGGCGCCTTCCATGGCGCCTCAACCCCCAATCGAGCGCAAAACATGCTTTTATTTTTCTATGCTCACTCCAAGTCACAAAAAAATAGCCAATCATTCGCAGTCATTATATCTAGGTTTCACTTGTGTCAGCGGGGGACAAACCGGGGCGATAGAATTGTAAAACGTGTAAAGAACACATGAAAATAAAGGGATGGGCGTGGGACACTTAGAAAATCATTGGCAGAGCACCGTAAGTGCACCCCCGCCAGGAGGCAGGCCGCCGCCGCGGCAAGCAAAAAAGGACGCCCCATATCAGGGGCGTCCTGCTATATTTTAGTCATCTTTGCGAAGGATGCAAACATTTTCTTGCGGCCTACATTATCAAACTCTACGGTAACCTCGTAGTCACGGCCACCGTCGATCACAGAGATAACCTCGCCCTCGCCAAACTTCGGGTGCTTCACACGGTCACCCTCGCCATAATCCAGAGCCTTCTTCTCGATTTTGGTACCGAAATTCTTGGCTGCGGCCATAGGCTTCTTCTGGGTAAAAATCGGGTTGATCTTCTGGGTCGGCGCATCATCCAAAAAGTCAGGGAAGAAACGCTGCTTCTGTTCGTAGACTTCTCCGTCTAAAAGGTCACTCGGTATCTCCTTAACAAAACGAGATACTGCACCATACTGGGTCTCACCGCGAACCATACGGGCCTTGGCGCTTGTCATAGTAAGCTGCTTCATTGCTCTCGTAATACCTACATAGCACAGGCGGCGTTCCTCTTCGATCTCCGCAACGGAATCGTCGGCGGTAATAGACATGTAACTCGGGAACAATCCGTCCTCCATACCTGCCATGTAGACATTGGGGAACTCCAGTCCCTTAGCTGCATGCAAAGTCATAAGCACTACATAATCCTCGGAATCATCCAGAGAATCAATATCTGCAATAAGTGCAACCTCTTCAAGGAATCCACCCAAAGTGGCGTCCTCATGCTCCTCTTCGTATGAAACTGCCTTGGAGTAAAACTCCTCGATATTCTCGATACGTGCTGCTGCTTCGTCAGTACCCTCAGCCTCCAGCTCAGCCTCGTAGCCTGTCTGGTCGATAATCTCGCGAATCAATCCAGCCACACCCAAATCCGGCAACTGGCTTCGCATCAGTTGGATAAACAACACAAAAGGCTCTACCTTTTTCTCCAGCTTCTTAAGTGCCGGGTCCATCTGAAGCTGCATCAATGCATCGAAAAATGGCATGTTCAACGCTGCCGCATAATCAGACACCCGGTCAATGGACGTCTGTCCGATACCACGCTTGGGCACATTAATAATACGACGAACCGCCAGGTCATCCTGGGCGTTATCCACGGTCTTCAAATATGCCAGAATATCCTTGACTTCCTTACGGCTGTAGAAGTTGACGCCGCCAACAATCTTATAAGGAATGTTCTCAACGATAAACTTCTCCTCTAACAGTCGGGACTGAGCGTTGGTACGATACAGTACAGCACAGTCCTTGTAGTCATAGGTACCTTTTCGCACCTTGGAATTAATATCCATGGCAATAAACTGAGCCTCTTCGTAGGCGCTGTCGAACTGCTTGAACTTCACACGCTCGCCCTGCTCATTCTGAGTCCAAAGAGCCTTCTCCTTGCGGCCCTCATTATTATGAATCACACCATTGGCAGCATCCAGGATAGCCTTGGTGGAACGATAATTCTGCTCCAGCTTAATCACGGTTGCATCCGGAAAATGCTTCTCAAAGTTCAAAATGTTATAAATGTTGGCTCCGCGGAACTTGTAAATGGACTGGTCATCATCACCTACTACACAGAGATTCTGACGTCCCCCCGCAAGGAGACGCACCAGCTCGAACTGTACGGTATTGGTGTCCTGATACTCGTCCACCATGATGTACTGGAACTTAGTCTGATAGAAGTTCAGCACTTCAGGGTCCTGTTTTAACAGGTTCACACACTCTACCAAGAGGTCATCGAAGTCCATGGCGTTATTGGCGCGCATGCGGGCCTGATACTCGCGATATACGCCGGCAATGCGGCTCTTGGCCAAATCGCTGCCACAACTTAGGGCGTACTCCTCTGCAGTAATCATCTCATTCTTGGCAGAAGAAATGGCATTCAGGAAATAGCGCTCCTTGAACTTCTTGGTGTCGATATTTAATTTCTTCAATACTTCCTTCATCACAGTCTTGGTGTCGTCCGTATCATAGATGGAAAAATTGGTTCCATATCCGATGCGGTCACCGTAACGACGAAGGATGCGCACGCAACTGGAGTGGAAAGTCGCCACCCAAATCTGCTCTGCGCCGGTGCCGATGAGATTGTTGATACGCTCACGCATCTCCCCGGCTGCCTTGTTAGTAAAAGTAATGGCCATGATGTGATATGGTTCCACACCATTGGCCATTAAATTAGCCACACGATGAACCAAAACGCGGGTCTTACCTGAACCCGCTCCTGCTAAGATTAGCAGTGGTCCTTCGGTGGTCATCACAGCTCTTTGCTGTTCCGGATTTAGATTCTCTAATAAATTCATAAAAACTTCTTATGCCTTTTCTTTGTTTAATCGTTCAAATACCACGTCATATCCATCCTCACCATAATTGATGGCGCGATTAACACGACTGATGGTAGCGGTAGAAGCTCCGGTCTTCTCCACAATCTCAGTATAGGTACATTCTTCGCGTAACATGGAAGCCACCTGGAATCGCTGGCGCAAATCCTCCAACTCATTCACCGTGCATAAGTCAGCGAAAAAATTGTAGGCTTCTTCTCTGGTCTCAAGACATAAGATGCCATCCATCAAATTGTCCATTGCTTCATCATGTAAATTCTTTTTACTCATAAATGTACCTTTCTTATTATATTAAAGTATAATCACACCTCTGCTCTTGGCGTACTCTACTTCTTCTTCCGGCCAGATGGAGGACTGTACCTCTCCGATATGGCACTTTCTCAGGAAAAACATACAGATACGGGACTGTCCGATACCACCGCCGATGGTGTACGGAAGCTTCTTGTCCAGAATGCCCTTCTGGAATGGAAGTGCTTCGCGCTCCAGACAGCCAGCCTTCTCAAGCTGGGTGTGCAAGCTATCCTCGTCCACACGGATACCCATGGAGGAAAGCTCCAACGCAATATCGGTCACCGGATAATAAACGATGATATCGCCGTTCAATGCCCAATCATCGTAGTCCGGCGCACGTCCATCATGCTTCTCGCCGTTACTTAAGAGGTCTCCAATCTGCATGATAAATACAGCACCCTTTTCCTTGGCGATGGCATACTCACGCTCCTTGGCGGTCTTGTCCGGATACATATCCAGAAGTTCCTGAGATGTAATAAAGTAAATCTGCTCCGGCAAAAAGCATTCAATATAGTCGTAATTGTTCGACATGTGCTTCTCTGTCACACGAAGTGCCTCGTACACAGCCTTGACCGTTTCCTTCAAGGTCAGGACGTTACGCTGCTCCTTGGTGATGATTTTCTCCCAATCCCACTGATCCACATAGATGGAGTGAATGTTATCGGTATCTTCATCACGACGAATGGCGTTCATATCGGTGTACAAGCCCTCGCCTACGCGAAACTCATAACGTCCTAGCGCCATACGCTTCCACTTTGCCAGGGAGTGAACCACCTCAACCTGCTTATCATCCAATTCCTTCACGCCGAAGCTAACCGGACGCTCTACACCATTCAGGTTATCGTTCAAACCGGACTCCGGTGTAACAAACAACGGTGCAGACACACGGTGTAAGTTCAGCTCTGTTGCTAATTGTTCCTGAAAAAAGTCTTTGACCTTTTTAATTGCAATCTGTGTTTCTTTAAGGTTCAGCGCAGGGCTGTATCCCTCTGGTATGACAATCTTACTCATTCTCTTTTTCCCTTTTTCCTTTTCCTTATATTAAAGCTCGCAAGTACCAACAGTACGTGGGAATGGCAGTACATCGCGGATGTTGCCCATTCCGGTCAAGTACATGACGCAACGCTCGAAGCCAAGTCCGAATCCTGCGTGGCGTGCAGAACCATACTTACGAAGGTCAAGATAGAACTCGTAATCCTCAAGTCCCATTCCAAGTTCCTTCATGCGGTTGGTAAGAATCTCCAGGTCGTCCTCACGCTGAGAACCACCGATAATCTCGCCGATGCCAGGAACCAAGCAGTCCATAGCAGCAACGGTCTTGCCATCCTCATTAAGCTTCATATAGAAGGCCTTGATGTCCTTCGGATAATCGGTTACGAATACCGGACGGTTGAAAATCTCCTCAGTTAAGAATCTCTCATGCTCGGTCTGAAGGTCGCAACCCCAGAATACCTTGTAATCAAACTGGTCGTTGTGCTTCTCTAACTCCTTGATTGCATCGGTGTAAGTGATACGACCAAAGTCAGAGTTCACAACGTGATTCAGACGGTCAATCAGTCCCTTGTCAACGAACTGGTTGAAGAATGCCATCTCTTCCGGAGCATTCTCCATAACGTACTTGATGACGTACTTGAGCATGTCCTCAGCCAACTCCATGTCATCCTCAAGATCAGCAAAAGCAATCTCCGGCTCAATCATCCAGAACTCTGCTGCATGACGAGTGGTGTTGGAGTTCTCAGCACGGAAGGTAGGTCCAAAGGTGTAGATGTTCTTGAATGCCATAGCGAAGGTCTCGCCATTCAACTGACCGGATACGGTTAAGTTGGTGGACTTGCCAAAGAAATCCTGGCTGTAATCCACCTTGCCATCCGATGTCTCAGGAAGGTTGTTCTGATCTAATGTGGTAACCTGGAACATCTCGCCGGCAACCTCTGCATCACTACCGGTGATGATTGGGGTGTGAACGTATACGAAGTCGCGCTCCTGGAAGAACTTATGAATTGCATAAGCTGCCAAAGAACGAACACGGAATACTGCCTCAAAGGTGTTGGTACGTGCGCGTAAATGGGTTACGGTACGTAAGTACTCCATAGTGTGGCGCTTCGGCTGGATTGGGTAATCCGGTGTAGAAGCTCCCTCAAGAACAACTTCGCTTGCCTGAATCTCGAATGGCTGCTGAGCACCAGGGGTCAAAACCAACTTACCGGTAGCATAAACAGCAGCGCCAATATTAAACTTAGAAATCTCATTGAAATTATTGAGGGAATCAGCATATACAACCTGAACCGGTTTAAAAAATGTACCATCATTTACAGATAAAAATCCGAAGGTCTTGGAATCACGACGATTGCGGATCCATCCTCCGATGGTAACTTCCTGATCTGCATACTTCTCTGTCTCCTTATACAGAGAACGAATCTCAATAATTTTCTTACTCATTTTCTTTTCCTTCTTTCAATACGATTTCTAGTGATTTCCTATGAAAATTCACTTTTCTAGTTTAACGCACGAATGTAGAAAAAACAAGACGAATTCGGTATAATGAACGAGCGAATTTTGAAAGAAATGGAGTGTAACTATGAACAAAAAAGAAGTGACGGAAATCAAGCGTCGATTCAAAAAAGAAGGTTGTTCTATCACCCGTGTCTGCGGTTGCTACGTAGACGCCGGCAAAGAGAAAATCACTCAGTTCGGACAGACCTTTTTGAACCTCGAGGATGAGGAATTTCATAAATACCTGGAGATTGTTAATAAGTGCCTTTCCGGTACCGTTGGTAATAACCTGATGGAGCTTCAGTTCCCGCTGGATGAGGAGTTGGACGATGGTACCCACAAGATTCTGATGGCGCTTCGCGAGAGCAAGCTCAAGGACGATGGATTGCTGGATGCTTTTTACGATCATGTCATTGAGACCTATGACTTCGTAGGCAACTACCTGATTCTTCTCTTCCATGACGTTTACGATGTTCCAACCAAGACCACTGATGATTTAGCATTAGACGAGTCCGAAGTTGTTTACGAGTACATTATGTGTGCCCTTTGTCCGGTTAATCTTAGCAAGCCGGGACTTGGTTATCGTGAAGACGAGAACCGCATTGGTGCCCGCATTCGTGACTGGGTGGTAGGTCCGGTTGATACAGGATTCACCTTCCCTGCTTTTACCGATCGTTGTGCAGACATTCACAGCATCATGCTCTATGCCAAGGATCCGAAGGAACCACACAAGGAGTTCTGGGAGCGCGGTATGGGCTGTGATTCCAAGTACACCGCTGCTGAAAAGAAGCAGGCTTTCGAGAACATGGTCATCCAGGCCGTTGGTGCAGACAACGAAGAGGCCAAAGAAGTACTCATCGACGTTCATCAGAATCTGAACGATTATATTGTTGAGCAGGCAGAGTTCCAGGACAAGGATCAGCCGGTCATCCTGGACAAGGATCATGTCAATCTGATTTTAGAGGAGAGCGGACTGTCTGAGCAGAAGGCCAAGACCGTATCTGAGAAGTTCGAGGAGTTCTTCCCGGAGGAGAAGCCGGATGCAGCAGAGATTTTGGATGCTCGTGTAATCAAGAACAACGAAGTTCGCGTAGAGAAGAAGCATCTTGAGGAACAGGTTGCTTCCCTGACCAAGCAGTTAGAGGAGTCCGGTGTTATCCAGAAGGATGGCGAGTCTGTTGACATCGTTGTTAAGGTTGCTCCGGAGAAGGTTGACCAGATTACCTCTACCTTTGTAGATGGTGTGAAGTGTTTGGTGATTCCTCTCGAGGAAACCGACAGTGCTACTGTGAACGGTGAGAATTTTAACTAATTGAAACCCCCGACAGGAACATCCTGCCGGGGTTTCTCATCACCCTCAATGAGCGTTCAAAAAGTTTTCGTTGACTTTCCCCTTAAGCCCCCTTATCATAATCTTAAGAAATGGGTTTTTTACTGAGTAAGGTCTTCGGACTGGAAAAGGTCGCTCGTTTCTTTTTTTATGTTCATAATGTCGTAAAGATACTTTTTCCCATCCTTTGCGTGTCGCAAAATCATCGCCACATGAAACACATTGTATCTTTCTACTTCTCCGTTGCTTGCAAACACAGGAAGCGCAAAACGCGATTCATATTTGTACCAGCCATACATTGCATCTTTCTTGTGCTTAGCTTTTGAGTTTTCGGTGAACACCATGTTGGTAGCTGTATGAATCAGTTCTGGAAGTCCCTGTGCTGCATTCGCCTTAGCCTTCTCATTTGTCCCTCTCAGAATGTTAGTGTATTCAGAATGTGCGTATTCGTCCGGTAGATCTGTGCCAATATATACAACCTCATTTGTTTCTGCAATGGTATAAAACTCCCCTACATACTGCCTAAGATATTCTTCTACATCACTCCAATTAATTCCACGCTTCCCTCGAAAAGCGATATCATTAATCATTACAACATTATGTCCCATCACATCCTTAATAATAGAGACATTTCTTGAATTGTTTCCTTTTTCCATACTGCATTTGCCAGAGCATAGAACAACCCTGCCTTCCCTTCTATTGCATTAATTTGCTTAACTCATCGTAATAGGCCTTGTAGCGGTAGGCAGTTCTCCTGCTTATCCTTCCTTCAGCTACAATCTCCATAATTGTCATACCGCCTTCATATTTGAACGCAAAATCATTATATGATTCCATCCAAATAGCATCATGTTTCTGCCTGCCCGCAAACTTACGACCTTTGTAGTTTTCAATTTCAGCCTTCAGCTTTGCATTTTCATCTTCCAGTTCAGCAATTCTCTTAAGCGCCTCTTCTAACGTACTTATCATAAGCGTCTCCTATGCCAAAAGATTTATGGCACAATTATAATTTCCTGTAGAATGAGTGTCAATCTATTATTGACACTATTTTAGCAAGTTACGACTTTTCCCATTGTACCAACAAAAAACAGCAGAGTCGCTGAGGCTCACCTCAATCGAACTCTGCTGCCGTTACTCCCATACAATCCAATTACTATATTATCTTAATCAAATAGAGTAATTGATGTCTCTGCCACATCCTGTAATGATAAATCATCAATAGCTGATAAAGCCTTTATCGTATAATCATCTGTCTGAAATGCAATATTAAAATAACCTATTCCTAAGTCTAATTCTTTGATCTTACCGCCAAGATCTTCTGCTATTTGCTGAAAGTCTGCAGTATCAAATGAATCACTAATCAATGTCAAATTGCAATCAAGGCTTCCTTCTGGTCCAGCTACATCTACGGAATAGTTCTTTCCGTTCTTGTACTCATCAGGGACAACCTCGTCAACTCTAGTTTTAACTTCACTTATTACTTTTTCGTCGGCCATAACAGTGCGAACCGTAATTGTTTTTGAATCCTCATCCACACTGTAATAGGTACATCCATCATCATTTCCCAAAGAATATGTGCCATCATCATCTGCTTAAGCTATGTGAGCTTTACCAAGTATCATCTGATTATCTACTTGGTCTTTCAAAAGAAAAATATGGAACAAAATAAAATGATTTAATGATCGCGGCCGCGTGTCATTTTACAACGCACGCTTAATAAAGCAAAGCGCAGTCCGGGCCATCTTCTCATCCAAATTGGAGTAGTTCACAATAAACCAATGTGCCCGGTCCGCCACCGGCATCTGGTAGTACTCCGACAAGGGCCGAATCTGAACCCCCAGCTTATGCAACTTCTTCACCAGGTCTGCGTCCGACCGGTTGGTATGCAACCGAATGAGAAAATGCAGGCCTGCGTCATTCTCCAAAATCTCGTAATCCGACTCCGCCAGGGTATCCCTAATGGCCGCAATGGTCTTAGTGCGCTGCCGCAGGTAGTAGAGCCGCATGCGGTTGATGTGTTTCTCGAAGTAGCCCTGAGAAATAAACTTCGCCAGGGTGTACTGCTCGAAGTTAGAAACCGTGCAAGCCAGGAAGGACATGTTCCGATAAAAAGCATTCGCCAGCTCCACCGGCAGCACCATGTAACTGATGCGGATGGTGGGCGATAGGGACTTGGAGAAGGTATTCATGTAGATGACCTTCCCGCAACCATCGATGGAAAAAAGCGTCGGAATCGGCTTCTTGGACAAGCGAAACTCACTGTCGTAATCATCTTCAATCACATAGCGCGCCTCATCTCCGTTGGCCCAGGAGAGAATCTCGTAGCGGCGGCTGGCAGGCATGGTAATTCCTGTCGGAAAGTGATGATTCGGGCAAATATGCGCCACGTTGACAGACGAGTCCACAAGGCTCTCCGGCGTCACGCCCTGTTCATCCATGTCCAGATGACGGCAAGCCACCCCCAAGTGCCCATAGATTTGCGCCAACTTTTTGTATCCCGGATTCTCCACCCCATAAATATGTGTGCTTCCCAACAGCTGCACAATCAAGCGATACAGATACTCCGTTCCGGCGCCAATAATGATCTGGTTGGGATCCACCAGCATCCCACGGAAGGACTGGAGGTGCCAAGCGATAGCCTCTCGCAGTTCCGAAATTCCGGCAGCAGGGGAGACGGTCATAAGGGCCTCCTTCTGCTGGTTCATCACCTCTCTGGAGAGCTTGGACCAGATGGTAAAAGGAAAGTTCTCCGGATTCATCCCATTATTGGACAAGTCGTACGGGTACTGCGTCGCCTCCGGTAGCTGGATGTCTAAATGGATGTTGGCCTGGGTGGCGCCATGGGTGATGCCCTCTAAGGACGCCACGTAGTACCCCTTTTTCGGCAAGGTGTAGATGTAGCCCTCGCTAATCAACTGGTCATACGCCGTCTGAATCGTAATGGTACTAATGCCGTTGTTCTTGGCAAAAGTCCGCTTGGAAGGCAGCTTCTCCCCAGGGGCAAGCTTGCCGGTTAAGATGTCGTTTTTAATGGATTCGTACAGGTGGGCGTAGATTGGTCCCTCAAGGTGTTCGAAGTTGTAAGTCAGCATGTGAGTCCTCTTTTAACTGGAATGTAAAAATAATCCAGATTGAGTATTTTTATATAGTCAGATAAATTATATGATTACCTCCAGCAAGATGCAAGGAGGAACATGACAACATGAGTAACACAACCTATGAACTGAACAAGGGGCTGGCGCAAATGTTAAAAGGCGGCGTCATTATGGACGTAACCACACCGGAGCAGGCAAAGATTGCTGAGGCAGCGGGGGCTGCAGCAGTGATGGCTTTGGAAAAAATCCCGGCCGACATTCGTGCAGCAGGGGGCGTTGCCCGCATGAGCGACCCGAAGATGATTCGCGAGATTCAGCAGGCAGTCTCCATCCCGGTGATGGCCAAGTGCCGCATCGGCCACGTGGTGGAGGCCCAGATTCTAGAGGCCATTGAGATTGACTATATCGACGAGTCCGAGGTACTGACCCCGGCGGATGACACCTATCATATTGATAAAACCAAGTTCGCTGTGCCGTTTGTTTGCGGTGCTAGGGATCTAGGGGAGGCTCTTCGCCGAATCGCTGAGGGGGCATCCATGATACGTACCAAGGGGGAGCCTGGAACAGGAGATGTGGTGCAGGCCGTTCGCCATATGAGAAAAATGAACGCGCAGATTCGCCAGGTAGTATCTCTGAGAGAAGACGAGCTGTACGAGGAAGCCAAGCAGCTGGGGGTACCCTATGATTTGCTGGCATGGGTCCATGAAAATGGCAAGCTTCCGGTGGTGAATTTTGCAGCAGGAGGCGTGGCAACACCGGCAGATGCAGCGCTGATGATGCAGTTGGGAGCAGAGGGTGTTTTCGTTGGCTCCGGCATTTTCAAGTCCGGCGATCCGGCCAAGCGCGCAGCTTCCATTGTACAGGCGGTGACTAACTACGAGGATGCCAAGCTCATTGCCAAGCTGTCCGAGGACCTAGGCGAGGCCATGGTAGGCATCAACCCAGAGGAAATCAAACTCATTATGGAAGAGAGAGGACAGTAAGATGCGCATAGGAGTATTGGCGGTGCAGGGGGCATTCATTGAGCACCGCAGGATGATGGAGTCGCTGGGGACCGAGTGTGTAGAGATTCGGCAAAAGAAGGACCTGGATGGGATCGATGGTCTCATCCTTCCAGGTGGCGAGAGTACGGTACAGGGAAAGTTGCTGCGAGACTTGGGCCTCTTCAAAGAGGTGCAGCGATTGATTGCAGAGGGATTGCCGGTGCTGGCTACCTGCGCGGGGCTCATCCTACTGGCAGAACATCTCGAGGCAGACGATACCACCCACCTAGGCACCCTGCCGGTGACCGTGAAGCGCAACGCCTATGGACGCCAGTTGGGAAGCTTTGTGACCCGAGAGAATGTGGGAAGCCTGGAGGACTATCCCTTAGTTTTTATCCGAGCGCCTTATATCGCAGAGGCGTCGGATGAGGTGCGGGTGCTGGCCACGGTAGATGACCACATCGTGGGAGTAGAATATCAGAATCAGATTGGACTGGCCTTCCATCCGGAGATGACGGAGGATTGCCGGATTCATCAGTACTTTCTTAGCAAAATTGTAAAATGAACCATCTCACCGTCCCCTAGGCTCAAAAATCCCCGACAGGAACATCCTGCCGGGGTCTCTCATATCTTATGTCATTAGTTCAATCCGTAGAGCAATCGAGCCAACTCTGAATTCTTATCCAGAATTACGGTCTTGTCTTCGCCGGCCAATGCCTTCAGCGAATCTAATCCACGAATGAAATTATAGAAGTCCGCCTTGCCCTGCTCATTGTAAGCATCAGACAAGATGCGCATGTACTCTGCTTCACCCTCAGCCTCAATCTTGGCTGCTTCTGCCTTGGCATTGGCAACAGTGATGCTGACTTCCTTGTCGGTTTCGTTCTTAATCTTCTTGGCTTCCGCCTCACCCTTGGCAGTATAGCCTGCTGCGATATTGTTACGCTCAGAAATCATACGCTCGTAAACTGCTTCCTTGTTGTCATCCGGAAGGTCCAGGGCTTTGATCTCTGCAATCTCAATCACAATACCATACTGGCTGATATCGGAATTGGATGCCTCGGTAATGAGGTTGGTTAAGGTATTACCGCGTGCTGCAATAATCTCATCCTGAGTCATGGAAGAAATGGTATTCTTGGTTGCGTTATATACGGCAGCCTCGATACGCTCCTCTGCACGTCCTCGAACTGCACCTAGGGTCTGATAATACTTCTTTGGATCCGTGATGGACCATACCACATAGTCATCTGCAATCATAGACTTCTTGTCAGAAGTAATAACATCAGATGTTGGAATATCATAAAGAATATCCCCGGTGTACAAGGTATTTACGGTATCAATAAACGGCACACGAATGTGCAAGCCCGTCTTGGACTGAATGGTATGAATCTTACCTAAGCGGATAATAATCGCTGATTCGTTTGGTCGAACGGTATATGCCGTAGAACCAAACAGAATGATCACTGCCAGGCAAGCTACGATAATTAATACAACGCGTTTTACTGTCTTTCCCATGTCGGCCTCCTACTCTGTAACGTTGGACTCAGTGCTTCCACCGGAAACGCCAGAAAAGCTCTCCAATGGATACATGGTCTGTGTGCTGCCATCAGTGATAATAACTTTTAAGCTAGGAAGAATCTCTTCCATCTTCTCATAGAACATACGACGCTTGGTAACCAGCGGATACTTCTGGTACTCTTCGTAGGTCTGATTGAAACGTGCCACCTGGCCTTCTGCCTCGGCGATACGTGCTGCCTTGGCTGCATTGGCCTTCTGAATGATACCGTCTGCCTTGGCCTCAGCCTCCGGAATCTGCTGATTCTGATACTGCAACGCGTTGTTCTTGGCGGTGTCTGCCCCCTGCTTTGCAGTCTCTACAGACTTGAATGCAGCAACAATATTCTCGGTTGGAGGTGCAGAATCCTGAATCGTAATATTTACAACAGTCAGTCCCACATCACGTTTTTCCAATTCCTTGATCATGGCTTCCTTGATGTCTGCCTGAATCTGGCTCTTACTGGTGGTCATGGCTTCATCTACCGTGTAGTTGGATACTACAGTACGAATATTTGCCATGGCAATATTGGATAGAATATCCTCCGGCTCCTCAGAATTGTAGAGGTAAGCCACCGGATCAGATACGCGGTATTCCAGATAAAAATCGATATTCAACAGGTTAAAGTCGGAAGTAATCATAATACCTGTATCCGTATCGGTGATGTTCTGGCCGCTGCCGTTCACCGTGTAACCAATACCGGTGCCGTGGGTCGTCATATCTACTTTGTGAACGGACTGCCACGGAGCTTTGAAATACATACCTGCGGTATTCACCTTGAGTACTCGTCCGAACTGTGTAACCACTGCATTCTTCTGCTCATCTACGGTGTAAAAACAACGACACACGCAGATAAAAGCAACCAGAACAATCAACACAATTCCTGCCATTCTAGGATCTGCTTTAATGTTTGCTTTCTTCATGTTATTCTCCCCTTGTTATATATTACCGGCAAGTTCATCCGCCTTCATCTGCTGCTTCATCATATACATGCGGGCGTCTGCCAGTCGATAAACCTCCTCAAGACTCTTTTCCCGAACCTCATCGCAACTGGCCAAACCATAGGATGCACGAACCGGGAATCCAATCTCTTTGGAAGTTAAATCCTCTTCTTGCAAAAACTTCTTAGTAGCCTTGGGAATGTCGTTGGCGTGTCCGCTCGGAATCAACGCAACAAATTCATCACCACCGATACGAGCGCAATAACCCAAATTGCCAAAGCTGTCTTTTAATACCTTGGCAAAAGACTTAATCAACAAATCTCCCTTGGCATGACCAAGGCTGTCGTTGGTCTTCTTCAGACCATTTACGTCAAACAAAATCAGGCTGACCTTGTCATCATTCTGAATCAGTTCATCAAACAGTTCCAGAATCTTGCTTCGATTGAACAATCCTGTCATGGTGTCCTGATATGCCAGACTGGTGAGCGTATCACGCTCTACTTCGTGAATCATGATATCGTGTAGATGCATCATGTATCCCAACAACAGGAAGCAAATGAACACCAATGCACCAATTGGCAACAAGGTTTCCTGCAACCAGATTTCCGTTGGGAAAATGTACTTTTGAACATTGAATCGAATCAAATCCAAACCAACAGTTCCAAAAAGCACTAATAATCCCCACATCATAACCCGTTCCTGACGAGACATGTTCTTGATTGGCTGTATGCTGGTAATAATAGCACTTACCAGACAAGCTGCCGCATAGATATGGAAATACGGCAACACCACGCTGAAATGAACAACGTTGGCAAAATGTAATACCACTGCCACAATATCAAAAATAATCATTCCCAACGTTATAACCCTGAGAGCGTTGTATTTCCAACCTTTGTGCTCCCATCGCATACTGGTCATAAGGAGCATCAACGGAATCGGCGCCAGATACAGTGACAAATACTCCAAGGTACTGTTAAAGGAATAATTCAAGGACAGCAGCTGCAGTAACTTGGCAGAAGCCATGTCCCACATACCAACCAGCATTGCGAAGAATCCGATTAACAGAAGTCTGGCACGATTCTCCCAATTCCAGGTCGGTATAATACAAGCTACACCAATCATGATGCCAAGCATGAACAAGAAAATACTGGTAAACACTGA
This sequence comes from Lachnospiraceae bacterium, assembly GCA_024690265.1. Taxonomy (GTDB): domain Bacteria; phylum Bacillota; class Clostridia; order Lachnospirales; family Lachnospiraceae; genus XBD2001. Next base: position 22,138 of record JAILCW010000055.1, read on the forward strand.
CCAAACATGATTCTCGATGTTACTCGGCATCACCTGATTCGCCGGCATCAGATAAATCGGATCCATATTGGTAAAAGCACCGCTCTCCGTCGCCACCACACTAATGCGAATGATGCGGCCTTCCATGAATTTCTGCAGGCGAATGATATGATATCCACTGCCCACCATGCGACGTTTGGCAATATCCTCTCTACCATAGTGATAAACCGGCATTCCATCATACGTAACTTCAACGCTGGACAGATAGGTCAGCATTCGCAGACACTCTCCGGGGTACACCGTCGTATCCAGTTTCTTGGTCAACACCAGTTCGTCTCCTCGTCTAGCCGGATGCTCCATCACAAACTCGTGGAGATTCACGTTGTTATAAATCTTGCCTTCATAGGTCAACGACCAGCCGTCACTGTAGTCCACCATTGTATCCCGGCTGGTAAAATGCATGACAGAAACAAGCACCCCAAAACCAATCAGCACCGCCGCAACATGGAGGGAGGCTACGACGATACGCAGTTTTTTATTTTTTACAAAGCGTTCCTTCTTCATTCTCTCCCCTTCTTGGATGCTTCTTTCATCTCATACATGCGATAATCCGCTGCCTGATAAACCATCTCTGCATTCGGTTGCAAGAACTCTACACTACGCGCAACACCATAGGAGGCATCTAACACATAGTCTGCTTCCTCGGATGCTTCCCGTTCCAATGCAACCAGTTGACGCAGTGCTCGATCTATATGTCCCATATTGTCTGCGCCCTCGACGATTACAATGAACTCATCGCCGCTCATACGAACCGGTGTCCCAATCGATGCAAAACACTTGGTCAGAATTTCTGCGAAGCGGCACAACATATCATCTCCGGCAAAATGTCCCAGGGAATCGTTGGTACGCTTCAATCCGTTCAAATCAAAATTAACAATGGCAAACGGCTTGCTGTTCTCGCGCAAACTCAGTTCCCGCATCATCCGCTCACCGTGGGCGCGATTGCACAAACCAGTCATGGCATCCTTGTAAGCCAAATTCTCCAAGACCTCTCGCTCTGCACGGGATACGATACGAGTATTCATATAACTTAGGTAGCCAACAAACAAAAACAGCACAAACAAAAGCAGCCCCGGTATCATATGCAAAAAGCTATGAATCGGTGTGCCCTGTGTCGCTACACGCTGATACTGGAAACGGAAAATATAGAAAATGATGAAAACAAAAGCCAAAATAAAGGCTGCCAAATAGAATGTTTCATACTTTTCCATACGGCGCGGGTTCTTAGGTCTGCCAAGTAACACCATTACCAGAATGATTGCAACCATAGCATGGTAAATGTACAGCACCTGAGAAACATACACAATACCACTAAGATGCATCACCACTGCAAGCGTTGCAAAAGTTGCCGACATGCCGATTGCCATACGTACCGTAACGCTATTACGGTTGTCCCGGCTATGCTGACGTTCGATAAACAACAGCAACGGAATCGGCATCAAATACAAGGATACATATTCGAAGAAGGAATTGAGAGCAATATCCATGGACAGCAACTCAACTGCCTTGGTATTGGAAACACTCCACATACCGGACAACACGCCAATCAATCCAATGATTAACAACAGGTCATATTCTTCATCGATGGCATAGCTTACCAGACTAAACAGGGTAAGTATGATTCCAAACACCAATAGGAAAATGGCAGCATGAACAATAAAAATATGCTGGTCCAAAAAATAAGCATAGGCGTCCTTGGTTCGCGTAATCACAATCTCAGGCATGGCATCCGCTGCACGCCCTCTACGTCCTAACAGCTCCACATGTAATGTTCGTCTGGAAAAAGAAACCGGAATGGAAACAAAATGATAACCGGTACCGGCATAAGCATTCGGCTCGGTAACCTTGTAACGAAAAATCTCGTCATCATTGAGAAATACACGCAATCCAGACTCTCTGGTCATAATACGAGCTGTCAAATCACCACGATAGGTCGGATCCAGCTCGGTCTCCAGCACCAGCGTCTCCGTCGGTTGCAGATTGTAGTGAATCTCTCTCTTGGACAAATCCACATCCGTAAACACCTGACCATCCGGCAGGTATACATTCCATACCGGACCATCATTATAGAGTATCGTGTCTCTGGAAGCAGTGTAGAAATTAGAAAAGAAAGTAATCCCCAGTAACAATAAGATGATTACATTTATATAAAAAACCGCTTTATTAAATGCTAACTTCAGATTCATAACATCCCCATACAAAAAAGAGTATGTAACACCAATTTACATACATTAATCGTAGGTAAATTTTACCATACAAGGACGTCTAATCATAGGTTTTTTGCGGAATTTCCAACGCTTTTAAAGAAAATAAACGCTAAGAGCAATTAGCATCAATGCTCCAAAATAAAACAGGTGATTGGTGATGATATAGTGTGGCTTGCGCTTGCCCTGTCCAAAATAGGTCCCACTCAAAATCAAATCGGAAACCAAAAAACAAAAGCCGCCTACAAACATAAGATTCAGGGTCATTAGACGAAACTGATTCATGTACGCCAGGCTGCCTCCAAGAAATGCCATGGAACCAACCAACGCCCCGTATACAATAATCGGCTTCTTGAAATGTCCGAAGCGCAGGCCCACGCGATTGCCACAGCAACCAAGAACTGCCCCAAGAAACATTCCCAGTCCCACCGGCCAGATAATAAAGAATGGACGGGTCGGATCTCCGTAAAAGGCCAGCATACCGGTAATGTAGAACACATGGGCTGCTCCAAAGCACACAACACCTGCCTTGGTGTAGGTTTCCTTTCGTTCCTTGGAAAAGTGCTTCAGTGCCAACCATACATCCCCCAACAGTCCCATCACCAGACCTGCCTCTACGAAAAACAGGAAGCAGTGATTCGGTGTCAATACTTCCGGTGCGGACAATGCCGGGTTCACCGTCAGAATGGGCTGACGGAATATGCTAAGCATTGCCATCATCAAAAAAGCAGCGCTGGCCGCCGTTTTCAAAAATACTGCCCGAAGGGTAGGTCTGCTCTCATGCAGACGTACCCCGGTAAACAGTATCGCAAAAACAGTTCCCAT
>JAILCW010000061.1 GCA_024690265.1 Lachnospiraceae bacterium
GGCGGAAACAACCTCCGGATGAACTCTTGGAATCAAAAGTTCATCAATGATATTGGACTTTCCGATGCTTCGTCCTGCCTTGAGAGAGGATTGGACGGCAGAGACTTCACCGGAAATCAGAATATGGTATTTGCCCGGGCAAGAAGGACGAGCGGAGAGCAAATCCACTCTGGCTGCTTTGCACATGGCATCAGCCGCCTCAATGCCCTTGGCGATGCTGTTTAGTTCAAGAAAACCGATAGTAATCATTGTTTTCACCCCTTCTTTTTATAAGCGTTCAATCGTAATGAGATTGCCGGAAATGGCAGTTACCTTGCCGTTTACAGAGCTGTGAACATTGGCTCCAAGGGCACCCTCCGGAATCTTGCCAAGCAAAGTTCCAACAGAGACCGTATCCCCAACGGATACCTGAATTTCACCCGGGGCACCGATGTGCTGGGCAACGGAGATGGTAACATTCTTCGGATTGGCTTCAACAAGCTCATCGATGGTGTAGTCATAGTAAGCTTCCACATCCAGGCGCATAGCCAGACGCTTGGAGTTGATCTTACGGAAGGAACGCTCCTCGCGGGAGGAAAAATCATCCCGGGTCCGTTCATAACGCATACCGGCCTTGCGGTATTCGCCCTTTAGCATCTGATTCACCCGGCGAGGAGAGAGCTGCATTGGGCATGCATAGACTTCGCAGACACCACATTCACTACAGGTCAAGGCTTCCTTGACGACAGGAGATGCTAAGGTCTCTTCTAAGTTCTCGCTGTAAGCCATGGCACGCATAATCTTATGTGGTGCCAAATCATGGCCGGATAAGAAGCGCGGACACATGGAGGTACAGGTCTGGCACTGGATGCAAGAGGTCCTTGCTAAGCGCAGTACCTGTGTTAATGGCACCTCGCGGCTTTGTACCAGACGGGTATCATCCGCTATCACAACCACGCCACTTGTTGTTTTTGTAACAAATAAGCCTTCTGCTTCTTCCTTGGTATAGAGCTTGCCCATCATAGGACCACCGATTAATACGTGGTAAGAATCCAGCTTGCTGCCGCTGGCCAAGGCGATACATTCGGTTATGGGTGTGCCAAGAGGTGCTTTTACAATGGTTGGATTTACAACGGCACCGGTTACGGTTAAGTATTTCTGGGTAAAAGCGATACCCTGACTTGCTTCATAAATTCCAATCATGGAGGCCACATTGGAAACAACGGCGCCTACATTCAAAGGAATCCCTGCAGGAGGAACGGTTCGTCCCGTCACATCGCAGACTAACATCTGCTCGTCGCCGGCAGGATAGTAGTTGTTCAGTTCAAATAAGGTAACCGGACTTTTCAGTTCTTTGATTGCAGCAGTTAAGGATGCAATCTCTTCCCGATAGGTGGTCTTTAGTCCAATCACCATATGCTTTGCTTCTGTTAGTTTTCCAACAGATTCCACCGCCCGGATCAAATCCGTCGGACGGTGCTTCATTAAGTACCGGTCGGTGCGAAGCAGTGGTTCACATTCTGCCGCATTGACGATTAGGTATTCCACCTTACAATTCAATTTGGCATGGGTTGGAAACCCGGCGCCACCGCATCCAACGATGCCGGCTTCTTTGATTTGTTCAAGTAGTTCCATGTATTTACCCCCACTTAGATACAAGTGTATGCGTATTCACGTCGCACTCATTATAGGATGCGCTCGCCTCATCCAACAATGAACCAGAGAAACCACAAGAAGGTAAAAAATGAACCTTGGGATGGTAAAAATTTCCACTTGGGAAGAAAACCCTGGTTCGTTTTTTTCATTTTTTTGTTTTGCTGGCTTCACGAAATCCGACCCATGACGATGCTATGATGACCTTGCTCGAAAGAAGCAAACAAAAAATTCGAAAGAGGCAGACGACGCATATGGAAGAGATTGGAAGCAATGCATATTGGTCTGATCATGCGAATAATCTGGTTCGAATCATACAGGAAAGTGTTCCCGGTAAGCAGATTACCATGGCGCATATCGTATCCAATCCGGACCCGATTCTCTATCAGAAACTTGGCCTGGATCCCAAAGTGGATTAT
>JAILCW010000103.1 GCA_024690265.1 Lachnospiraceae bacterium
CGCACAAAGCGGACACAATTCCACACCTGTGGGATAAAAATTCATGCAAAATTCTTCAAACTCCCTACTGGCGTGGGCTGTGCCCGCCTATTATTTAACATTTTTAATTGTACGCCTGTGGCAAATACCACGTATAGTTACTTATTGTAATTTCTCAGTCAGAGTTACCTGAACGGTTGCTTGTGCATAATTGTTATTGGCCTGGCAGAAAGTTACAGTTACGGTATCACCCGGCTTCTTATCCTTGAGCATCTTCTGCATTTCTTCCATGGAGGTAATGGTTGTACCATCAATTCCGGTAATGACATCACCCTTCTGGATACCTGCATTCTTGGCCCCACCGCCATCCATAACGGTTGCTACATATACACCCTGAGGCATGTTGTAGGCAATTGCCTGGCTGCGGGAAATATCTACACCACCGATTCCAAGGTAAGCACCCTGCTCGCTTGCTTCCTCGCCTTCCTTGGCTGGACGATTGGTTACGGTACCATTGTTCATCAACTGGGTAATGATTTCAGATGCATCCGTAATCGGAATCGCATATCCCATACCCTCAACACTGGTATCAGAGTACTTGGCAGAAACAATACCAATGACCTCACCGTTCATGTTCAACAATGCTCCACCGGAATTACCAGGGTTAACTGCTGCATCGGTCTGGATCAGTGTATTGGTATAGGTCTCTCCTGTTGTCTCGTTGGACAAGGTAACCTCTCTTGCGGTAGCACTAATCATACCACCGGTTACGGACTGGCCATAACCAAGGGCGTTACCAATTACGATGGCAGACTCACCAACCTTAAGGTCTTCAGAGCTACCTAAGGTGGCTACTTTGATTGCAGATAAAGTGTCAGCACTAACATCAGAAAGCTTAACTTTAACTACTGCAAGATCTGTCTGTACATCGGTACCCTGTACCTCAGCTGCTACCGCAGAATCATCACAGAAAGTAATGGTCAGGCTCTTGGTGCCTTCTACAACATGGTTATTGGTAGCAATATAGAGATAGTTATCGTCCTGGCTGATAATAATACCGCTACCGGCACTCTCTGTCTCATACTGACCTACACCAAAGAAGTTACGATACTCAACCAAAGAGATATTGGTAACTGCTACGATAGAAGGCATTACATTGGAAGCGATATCGGATACATCCGTTACGGTTGTTGCGGTAGATACCTTGGTGCTATCTACCTTGCCATCGGAGTTAGAAAGAGAACTGCCGCTGCTCTTCTCTGTTGTGTTATCCTTAGCGGCCTCTACAACCTCTGTGACATCGGTTCCTAAAGCATGATTGGATACATATACTGTACCTTGGAAAACGCCTCCGGCAACCATGCCAAATACTGCTCCAATTACCATGGTCTTGCCAATGGTCTTCAGGAATTTGTGTTCCTTCTTCGGTTTCTTCTGCTTTGGTGGTGTATTGTCTACGTACGGAGGAACCCCATACCCGCCGTCGTTCTGTTGATATTCATAGTACTGATAATTGCTCATCGCTCTCACTCCTTTTTCGTAAAATAAAAAAAATACCTTGTAGCTTTGATCTCAATTACAAGACCTAGTCTACAAGGTATTTGTGTTAAATTTGTGAAAAAGATTTGATGGATTTATGAATTAGTATCCATAATCCAGTGCGCTTGCTTCGGTACAACCGGTTAGGTTCACAACCTGATTACTGATGCTGGAAACAGTATCGGAAGCCTGATGTCCAGCCTCACCGAATGTCTGCTCATAGAACTTAGCAACATTGGACTCCAATGTACAAGGAGCAACACAGCTACCCAAGTCTCCAAAGGTGTCAGCATACTTGTCATATGGGAAGCCACCTTGGGATGCCAAGTTGTAGTTGGTCAAATCCTTAGCGTAGCCAAGCACCTCAGTCGTGCTCAAGCTGGTAGAAATCTCAGGGAACACATCGTTAATGATGTTGTTCAACTGGATTGGGTTTGCCTTCTTCGCTTTGTCAACGATTAAGCCAATAACCTCACGCTGACGAGATGCACGATGATAATCATCACCGGCAGTATAACGTACACGGCAGTATGCCAGTACCTGAACACCATTCAAGGTCTGTGTTCCACCGGATACCGCTGGAGTAGATCCGGACTTCATCTTCAGGGATTCCTCAATGTAAGGAATATAAGCCTGATTCATGTACATTGCTTCCTCATCGGTAATGGTCATCTCTAAACCGTCAAGGTCGTTAACCACATCAACCAAAGCCTTAAAGTCTACGGAAACATAATCCTTGATGTTCAAATCCAGGTTACGGTTCAACATGGAAATTGCCTGCTCAGGGCCGCCATGATTGTATGCATAGTTACACTTGGTAATCTTGCCATCACCAACATCTAATAAAGTATCACGATATACAGAAGTCAAGGTAACGTCCTTGGTATCCTGATTGATACTGCAGATAATGATGGTATCGGAGTTACCGGTATCGTAATTACCCATGGTACGGTTATCTACACCAAACAACGCAATGTTCTTATAACCTTTCAATGCTTCCAAGGAAGCCTCATCCAAGTCATTGACTGCAACGTCATCTGCATCGAAATCTACGTCATGGTTGATCAAGCCCAACTTGAGCCAAGCAAAAGCCACCAAAAGCAGAAGCAGTAAAACAAGAATCTCAACAATCAGGATGATTCTTCTGCGCTTCTTGCGTTGTGCCTTCTTGGACATCTTGCTCTTACCATTGGAGGAAGTGCGTCTCATCTCCATCTCTTCACTGCTACGACGTGGAGCAGACTGCCCACTGGAACGACGTACACGGTCATCATTTCTATTTGTTGTTGTCATACTTTTATCCTCTGTAAAATTTTTGTAACAAACTGATTTCAGTTTATTCTAATTCTCTACGGGTGTCAATAGACTGTATGATATAAAGTAGTACAGTTATGTATCTATCTTAATACAATCCACTAGTATAGGATATAATTCTCCAATCCCATAGGAAGATTCCGATTATAATAAGGATCTCCCAAAGCAAGGGTATCCTTCCACTTGGACATCAGGTACTCGTTGGATGCCTGATCACTGAAGCTCCGCGGCTCCATCTTGCGAGCAGTAACCATAGGGACAAACACTACCCGTCGATTAGCACGGCGAACCTTCAGGCAAAAGTCCAACATAATGTCCCGTCCGGTCAGGCTCGGATCAAAACCGCCGACGCCACGGTATACCCGCTCATCAATCAAACAGTAATCCGCATCCACCATGCCTACATCCTGAGCTAAGGCCATTCGATAATCATATCCCTCAGAAAAGGCGCTCTGATTGTAGCAGGCCGGATACGCAATACCCTGTCGATCATAGATGTAACCACAGTTATCTACCTTGAATCCGTTCTTGATGAAACGTACACCAACTACGCCCACATCCTCCTGACGAAGATATCCGTAGAGAATATCCACTGCCTTCTTATTGTGAACACGGGTCTTACCATCACGAATCAAGAGATATTCCTTGCGATGATTGCGATAATCATGTCCATCCATCTCTACTCGCCAATAGCGCATCTTACGATCCCGATGCACCTTGGCCGCGATTCCCATGCGCCGCAAATGCGCTTCTGCAACAGTGACGTATTCGCGATAGGCTTTCTGTCCTGCTGCTATCATCTCGCGGCTCATTACCAAATCATCCCCACTGATACGCAAATGGTATAGCAGTCGAGGGATGTGCAGAATGTGCCAGTGATTCTCTACAGCACGCAATAAATAATCATAGACACCGGCAGCCTCCAAACTCGGTCGAAGCCCACCGCTGTCCAAAAACGTCCGGCGATGGATACATATAAAATCTCCGATGTAATCCATCTGACGCAACAATTCAACGTTCAAATCCGGCTTAAAATGCGGATTGGTTCGATCACTTCCAACCAATTCATCATGATCATAGTAGATCAAATCCCAGGGCTTCTTATAAAGCTCCCCAGCCAACGTCAGAAGTGCATATTCATTCAGGCGATCATGCTGTCCTAACAACACCACATAATCACCGGTTCCATGACCTGCCCCCAGGTTCATGGCATAGGACAATCCCCGTCCTTTTTGTAAGCGACGATACTGGATACGTTCATCTCTCGGAAAAAACTCCGTCACAATGGTCTGTAGCATTGTGCCCGGATTCTCATCCAAAATCAGCAACTCCCAGTTTTCGTAGGTCTGCGCCAAAATGGAGTCCATGCAATCACGGAAAAATACACCGTTGGTCTCCTTGGCCCACAGCAATAATGTGAATTTCACATTTTCCATTATTTGGAACCCTTTCCACTTAACACAACCCCAATAGTTTTAAATAGAATCTGGATATCTAATCCAATGGTCCAGTTCGCGATGTACTGGGTATCCAGTGCCACCACTTCCTCAAAATCGGTAATGTCGTTACGGCCATTGGCCTGCCACATTCCCGTAAGGCCCGGCTTGAATCCCAAGCGTGCCTTGTGATGAGCCTCATACTGCTCAAACTCTGCCTCTGTCGGTGGACGTGTTCCCACCAGACTCATATCACCCTTCAGTACGTTCCAGAACTGAGGGAATTCATCAATGGAATACTTACGCATAAAATGTCCAATTGGAATGATGCGAGGGTCATTGTCCATCTTGAACATATTTCCCTGCATTTCATTTTCCTGCTGCAATTTTTCCTGCATCTTATCTGCACCCACATACATGGAGCGGAACTTGTAGAATACAAAGCGACGTCCGTTACGTCCAATACGAACCGACTTGTAGAATACCGGTCCCGGAGACTGCAACTTAATAATCGGTGCAAAGATAATGAAAAAGATTACACAAAACAGCATGCCAACCACACCACCAAGGATGTCCATTATACGCTTTAAAAACAGCTGGCGAGCACTGGCGATGTGCATGCTTGTTGTAAGTACAACATAATCTCCGAAATTATCCGTCTTCTGGTTCATGAGTCGTTTGTCTGTTTTGAACAATCCAATATGAACGGTAATACCCAACTCAATCAAATCACTGGCAAGGGCTTCGGAACTCTGGCGGGTGTTGGCATTGATAAACACTTCATCAATGACATTCACCTTGACATACTCAAGGAAGGAATCCGCTGTAGCAACCACCGGAACTCCCAGAATATCCTGTCCCACCAGGTCCTCATCAACAATAACCACACCGTTGACCTTGAAGTCGGTGTACTTGTCCAAGGCAATCTCACGAATGCATTCCTCGGCACCGGCAAGTTCTGTCACAATAATCATGGCAGCCTTGTTACGGTCCTTGAGCATCCACTGGCGAATTACACGCTTCCACAGGACACGCATTGAGTAGGAAAACACAATGGATAATCCTAAGAATACGAATAACAATTTACGAGAATAGATAGCCGATTGCTTGGCTGCGTACAAGTATACAAGCACTCCGCCAAACACCGCTGCACAATGATAAATCGTCGACCGCAACTCCTGGTACTTGTTACGACGCAGGATTCCGGTATAGGCTTCCATAAAGAAAACCACGAAGATATCTACCAGCAAAAGTAATAATGCAATTCTCTCATAAAAATCATTGGAAAAGAGCCAGCCCCCGTTGAAACGCCAGGCAAACGCAACCATCAGCGCTGCTTCCAAGGCAATAATATCCAGAATCGTAAAGTCCAGATGCTTCAGCCAGCTTTTCTTTTCTTCACGGTACATAAACGTCCTCCGTTATAATGCAACGCCATTCTGCTGTAACAATTCACGCGCGGTATCCAAAGAATCTACGCCATGGAGATTCTTGATCGGCGCGAACTCATGCTCACGTACCACTTCGTACGGAAGGCACTGCTCCATCAGGCGGACCATATCTACCGCCAACAATTCAAATTTGTATCCGTTTGGTTCTTCCGGCTTAACGAGGGTACCCTCGGATGTGATGTATGGAATCTTCTTTTCAACCACATGAACCGGCATTTTCTCATTCATAATCTTCTCCAGACGAGAAACCGCAAAGAGATAGTTCAGAATAACACCTGCGCCATACACAAGATTGCCCTTGGCATCACGAGCGTTGGCCATCTCATCGCTGAGCTCATAGTATTCAACGATGGAAGGATGTCCATCTTCACAGCACATAACACCAACCTTTTCCTCCGGATTGGCCTTGCGAACCACCTTGCTACCACAGTCAACACCATGAAGCAATGTTGCGCCAAAAAAGGTCGGATCTGCAATCTTCTGAAGAACATTGTCTACTGCAAAAATATTGAGCCACTCTACACCACGGGCATGTACATCATCCAACAGGCCTGCACGGGCAAGAGATGAAAACCATCCGCCATTGCCGTTTGGAGAAGTAGCAAGACGTCCAGGAGCCTCCATGAGGAGCTTGCCATCGTAATCTACAGCAGCAGCCATATCCTGAATAAAGAACTTAACATCTTCGGATGCATAGCCAAAATAATCATGTTCTGCAAAGAACGCACGGGTATCCGCATCATTCTTCTCACTGGTCATGATGTACAGCGGAATAGAAGTTCCGGCTTCACGCACCACATCCATCAGGTTGTTAATCAGACACTCAAAAATATAGAGTTCTCTGGTCAAGCCAACATTCAGTTCACCCTTTGGACGGTCAGATCCCAAGCGGGTTCCCATACCACCGGCCAAAAGTACCGCACCAATCTTGTGGTCACGAATTGCTGCCAATCCGGCTGCCTTGAACTCTTCCTCGCGTGCTGCGATTTCGTCTAATGTAAGAGATTCCAATGGTGTAATCTCACCCTTGGAGTCTTCCTGCTTCTTGCCTGCAATTGCAAGCATATCCCAATCAATAGCTGCAATCTGATCCAGCAATCCTTCCTGCTGCGTTGCAGTCAATTGATCAAATCCTTCCAATACGTGTAACTGATTATGTGCTGTCAATACAGCAACAGCTTCATCTCTTGTCATGTTTTACCCCTTATTGTATCGGCGTACTAAATCTCGCCTTTTTTCTGTCGAATCCGATGTAAAAACTCGCTTCGCTTGCGGAATACCAGCAACTTGCTAATCAAGTAATTCAGAATAATAACAATAATCTGACTCAAAAACTTAATCGGCATATTCGGTAGTCCCATATTTAATACCAACACGTTCAGCATCTGTTCCTCAATGGCGAGGGTTATCAGGCGGCCAAAGCAGAAGCTACCCATCTGAATGAAAAATGCCTTAACGCCTTTGGCATGATTGGAAAATACCCACGTACGATTGGTAATAAATGCAAACAACGTTGCAAATACCCAACTGATGGCATTGGCAATCAAGACATTGACCCGCATCTGCTCCGTAAAAAACATATAAGAAAGCAGAGCAATCAAGAACGTTCCAATTCCAAAAAAAGCGTACAAAAGCATTTCCTTGTATCGCACATAATATGGACGCAGCACCTTCATCCGAGGATGACGCTGCAGCATCCAATAGAATGCACGATCAAAAGAATCTTTGTTTTTCCTCATAGTATCACCATATGAAAATGTGCATATCACGCATCACTATCATACATTATATCATATTTTCTGTTTGCGCATCCGCATCACCTTACGCTGGGCATGCTTCTCAGAAAGTTTGCGGCAAACCCGCGTCATTAGGGACGGTTTGGTCTCCTGAAGTGGCAAATCAAACACCTGACGCATGCGTACAAGCATAGCGTCCTTGGCGCCTTCATCCACCAAAACACGTACACCACTCTCCGGTGTATAGGTCAAAAACGCATCATACTGATAACGGATTACAACCTCTGCGATGCCGGGCACCACCTTCACGCAGATGCTCGGATCATCATGCGCAAACACATACTGTTCCTTGTCATTCTTGCGATTCTCGTTGCAACGGTAATATAGCGGCAGCTCTGCCTCATCCGTCACAGAGACAATCGTCAGCACACCCGGCAGTGATACGGGATCCAGTCGTAACTGTACAAGATCCGGCGTCACCGGGATGCGTACTTCTTTGTAGTCCTTGCACTCTCGAGGACGAATGATATCACGATAATCCTCAGAGAATCCGTCGCTTGTATCATAGAACACCTCGGTAATATATGGACTCTTGGCACCCATTCCAACAATACGTCCAGGGCAGCCATCCTCTTCATACAACGGCAAATGACCGTCGTAGATATAATTCTGGAAGTTTTCCTCCATCTTGGCATAGTATTCCCGCTCTTCTTGGGTCAGCCCAAAGCGTTTGTAAATGCCATCCCCCAGAATGCGCTTGCGCTCCGGCTTAGCGTTGACATAGTAGTACAGGCACCGATACATCAGGAATCGGAACGGTACCGGGAAGGAGAAACTCCATTCATAATCAATAATCCACCACTTCTCGTTGTCGCAGATAACATTACCAAAAATCAAATCCACATCGGTGGTATCCAACATCACATCCTCCGTGCCCAGCCACGGCATATCTCCAAGGAATACCTCGGTAAACTCCGGCATCAGGTAGAAGGACTTCTTGGCACCACGAGATAACTCTGCAAAAAACTTCTCAATCTGCAGGTAAGTTTTCTCTACGTCACCACGCATCAGACTCTCATCCAAAAGAGACTCCAAGGATACACCCTTGGCATAATCAAATACCACGCTATCCGCATCATTGGTTCCATGGCACATAGCCACCTGGAACTTGGTATTAAGTAACGCTGCCGTCAGGTTCTTCTGAAGGGTGGTCATGTGAGCAATGTGCTCCTGTCCCTCTGGGAAGAAGGCACGCTTTTTTACGCAGAAACTACCATTCTGCGGTTCATACAACTCGGTGCTGATGGCATATTCCCGCTTACGTCTGGTAGAATACTTGATGTAAGTAGCCAAGTCTGCCACCTCCACCTTGCCCGGCTGCAAAATGCACAGATAGGTGGATGTAAACTCACGGAAAAAGCCCTCGCCACGTAACGTACGCATGGCACCATACTCATCAAAAAGACGAGTACCATTGTTCCAAGCCAATCCATTATGGAAGTACTCCTCACCACTTGGCAGATGCGCATCGGAATAGATGTATTCCGGAAAGATACCATCCGGATACGGATAATAAAATACTACATCCAATGCTGCATGGTGAAATACCTGCTGCATCTCGCTGTAGGTAAAGCGGGTCTGACCTGCTTCGTCATAGGTTTCCGTCAACTGACCAAATGGAATAGACTCCTGATTGGTGGAGGACAGATACTTGATTCCTAAGCGATTATCACTCAACAGTAGTATACGTCCGTGCTCCCCAAGGGATTCGGAAACATGCTGTAAAAATGTTGCAAATACAACAGATGCATCTCCGTAAGATTCCTTGGACACCTTACGATAATGTTCATACGCCATGGAACGAATCGTAGGATTGTCCATGCCATCCAACAGCAGGATCCAATCATAGCCTTCTTCGATTCCATCGAAAAATGACAAATCTTCTGCCACATCCACAAGAGCCTGCTGCCGCTCCAACTCCATTCGTAACGCTTTGGCGCACTGTCCCAACTGCAATACGCGCAATCCACCAAATGGAATCCAACGAATGAGATTGGCCCGCTCCGGTAACAATTCCATCATGAGCGCTGTGTCTTCGGTTGCACGCAGCTCCTCTTCGGTATATCCGTCGTTATGTAATTTCAGAAAATCAGCAACTGACATCTGTTATCCCCTCTTCGAACGATCCGTCATTATGGAATCGCGAATGAATTCGCAGACTCCTTCCATCTCCTTTTTCCAGGTGATGCCTTCGGCATACTCACGTCCCTGCAACCGTAACGGTGCAAGTTCGTCTCTATGATTCAAGTAATAAACAATCTTGTCCGCGATGTCCCATGGATCATCCTCGGTAAGAATTGCATTCTTGTCATTTAATTCCCAAGTATTATTGTCTCCGCCATCGGATACTACAACAGATCCGGATGCCATAACCTCGATAGGAAGCAATGACATATTGGTTGCAGACAATACCAGACACATATCACACTGGCTGTACACATCGGACATCTGGTCCGGCGGCATAATACCCTTATCAATACACTTGAAACCGAATGGATAATCCGAAATCGGCTGTCCTGCCATAACCACTTCCAAGTCCGGTACTTTTTTGGCTACCAAATCCAGTGCCATAGTTCCTATCTCGAACTCACGACGTGCAGTGTATGGTCTTGCGTAGAAGAAAATACGTGGGGTAGTATCCTTTTTCTCTCCGAAGTGATAGCGATCACGCTCGTAGGAGAATCGGAACCCCTTGGTCTCCATACCGAATTCCTTGTTCAGGCGGGAAGACAACCACAATCCTGCAGTTACTCCGCGGAAGCCAAAGGTATAGGTACGCTCTGCCAAATGATATAGGGAACCCATCGGATAAAACCATGGTTCATAGTCCTGTACAAAATAAAACTTGCTGAGGCAATTATGAAAACGGCGCAGCACATAAGCGCTCTGCCAGGAAGTACAAACGCATCCATCTGCATACTCCATATCCGTGTAGGCCCAGTGAATCTCGTTGGTTCCCAAATCGTAGCCGTAATACTTCTTGGCCTGTTCCCGTAGTTCCTCATCGGAAACTGCATAATCCGTATCCCAACACATATAGATACGATTATGAATTCCCATCTCGGAAAGATAAGAAATGGTACGGAAGATTGTAGTATGTCCTCCGGATCCCGGTCCCATCAGAGGGATAATCCAGTTCAGAGTAATCGGTGCTCCACTCTCTTTGGCCTTCTTATATGCTTCTTCGTCAAAAGGGAACTCCCGATCGTCCATCAGAATATTGTAATCAGCTGTCCCACGCTTTAACTTGTACTTTTTCTCTAGCGCATATCCATAGTTGTTCAAAACATTTTCCAAGGTCATGCGAATCTTTGTCTTTAATCTCATGCTATTTCCTCAAATCGCAAGCTGCCCGATAAGCAGCATGATAACGGATATAATTCCGGCGCAGTGCATAGAAGCACCAATAAATCTTTTTTATCCACGTCAAATCCTTGCGGCGAAGGATATATCCACAATTAAACTTGGTATCCCCAAGAATTTTGTGATTCATCGCCGACTTGGTCGGACACGGGGTATCTCCGTGAATCTTGTACACGGAGGCAAAGTCATCATAGTAGCGTTTCTTGTAATCTGCCATAGGATAATCATGGGAATGATAAACCACAGCACTTGGAATGTAAGCCTTGCAAAAGCCTCGCTCAATAGCTGCCGCTGCCCACTGCTGATCCTCTGCAAAATCCACATCGGCGTATGGGAGAATCTCCCACGCATCCCGTCGAATAATGGAATTGTTATCTGAAAAGAATCCCAGCCACTGTCGATATCCCGCATCGTCACGATAATGCTCTCGATTGCCATCATACAGATGAAACAGCCGGTTGTCTCCCAACGCAATGGAACCACCGTAAGGATCCTCTCCCAGGAAATTTGCAAAATGCAACTCCAGCATCTGCTGATCCACCAGATTGCAATCCGGATATGGGATATGACGTCCAAAAGCACCTGCCACCTGAGGCATATTATCCATAGCACTGACAAAATGTGACAGCCACTCTTCATCCGTTGGCAACGCATCCTGCGTGATGAAAATAATGTACTTGCCGGTACCAAGATTGGCACCATAGACTCTGGTCTTGCCATGTCCAAAATCCTTTGGAGGAATCTCATACACCCGGAACCCTGCATCCTTGGCCACAGTAACACTATCGTCTGTAGAACCGGAATCCACCACGATTACTTCATAACTATACGGACCTGTTTGACGGCGTAATATGTCGCATACTTCATGGAAGCGCGAACCACCGTTTTTGACTGGAATGACTATGGTAGCATCCATTGTTTACCCACCTCAAAATTATCATTCTCGTAGGACAGATGCGGATTGTAGGATGGATCCCCTATGGTAATCTCACGGAACCATCTACGCTGGAAGCGCATACTTTCCTGGTTAAAACGAGCCAACTTCTCGGGAGACTGCTCGTCCCGTCCACGGCTCTTAGACTCAAAATGTGTTAACACTGCCTGAGGTTGCATCACAACACGATACCCGGCACGACGAATCTGCATGCACAAATCCGTATCATTAAAAGCAACCTTAAGCTCTTCATCAAATCCACCCACTTCATCAAACACCTTGCGTGGCACCATCATGCAGGCAGCAGTTACTGCACCAACATTCTGTGGAAATTCCAACCGGTGAAGATAACCAATGGATTCTCCCGGCCAGGTAATATAGGCATGACCCGCCACACCACGAATGCCAACAGTCACGCCACCATGCTGAATTGTTCCATCAGGGAACAGAAGCTTAGCTCCCACTGCGCCAACACCATCACGGGTTGCATAATCTACCATACGCTGTAACCATGCGCCGTCGGTGATTTCCGTATCGTTATTCAAGAATAAAAGAAGCTCTCCCTTGGTCTTGGTCACTGCCCAATTGTTAATGGCTGAATAGTTCCACGGTAACGGACAACGCTCCACACGAACCGGATCCTGAAGCGATTCATAATATGCAAAGGTTGCATCCTCTTCACTGTTATTCTCGATAACAAGGATTTCGTAATTCCTATAGGTTGTCTTGGATAACAACGATTCCAAACAGGTCTGCAACACATCGATGTGATCCTTGTTTGGGATAATAATGCTGACCAAAGGCTTGTTGTCCTTTGTTTCAACATGTTGGATTTCCAACGTTTGAACATCATCCTGCTGTTTTGCCAGAATACGAGGGATATGTAATACCTCTCCAGTGGCAAAGACATGATGTCGCAAGAATTCTCGCAGAGATTCTTCATCCTGCAGGTTACAATTCTTGGCCCAAAGGGCATCTACCACAAGGGCTCCGCCAAAATAATCTACGCACTCTGACGTCTCAATAGAATATTCCGGGAACAACGCCACACGAGCTGGTCCCACTCCTGGCACATTCATATGCCACATGGCATCCTTAGGATAATCGCTTGGATTGCCACCGACGATGGTGTCAGTATAGACCACCTTCGGACGATTCTCGCACTCTGCAATGCGAATACTGCAGGCTGCCAAGAATTCCGGCGCAATCTCCCCACCCTCTGGAATCAGCAACCAATAATCTGCCTGCTCTCCTATTTTGCCAAAGGAGATTGGGTGATTCTTGGCACGTTTCCACATGCCGTCACTTTCCGGCAAACTTAAAGAAAAGCATGAGAAAGGAAGCTCCTTTTCTATCAATCGATGTTCATAATAGAAAATGGTGCGGCGTAATCCGAATCGTTTTAATAAGCTTGCTGCCGTTCTTACCTTACTCATGCTTTTATCCTATTTATACTTTTGTTACTGTCGTTACGGGATTCATGTCGTAATATCCCACCGTATCCTTGTCTGAAACCACTGTCAGATTAATGACATCGTACAAGCGATGGAACACACGGAATTCTCCGTATTCATATCCGGTACAACTAATGGACAGCAGATACTCGCCGCCCTGGAGGTTCATCTCCTGCTCGAAGGATGCCACATAGACATCTCCCACATTGACTTCCCCTACATCCTTCTTTTCATACATGGTGTTGGTACCGGTGATGGCTACACCCATGGTATTCTTGATGGTATAGGTAAAAATCGGGTCATAGACCTGCTTGTCAAAGAGTACCTTAGACTTAATGGTAAATCTACTACCCTTCATAATTGTAGTGGTCATCAGCCCATTCTCATCCTCTACTGCAAAGTCGATGATGTGTGCCGTACCGTCTCCGTATTCATTCACCTCCGGATTGATGGTGAAATGGCTCATCCAGGAATCCTCGGTGCCCTCACCCTCCGTCAGATTCTGCTGACTGGTGGTGGAATGAACATCCTGCTCACCGGAAGCGATTGCCTTGGTATCTGCCTGGTTAACCAGAACCTTCTTGTACAAGTCAATCATGTCCTTCGGTGTTCCCTCTGCCAACATGCTTCCCTTATTCAGAAGGATGGCATGATCACAATACCTGGAAATAGCACTCAAGTCATGACTTACAAAAAGAATGGTCTTGCCCTGCTTCTTGAAATCATCGAACTTCTTGTAGCATTTTGCCTGGAAGAATGCGTCTCCTACCGACAATGCCTCGTCTACGATAAGAATCTCCGGATCAATGTTGATGGCTACTGCAAATGCCAAACGAACAAACATACCACTGGAGTATGTCTTTACCGGCTGATTTACAAACTCGCCAATATCCGCAAAGGAAAGGATATCCTCCATCTTCTCATCAATCTCACTCTTGGAAAATCCCATCATGGTACCATTGAGGTAGATATTCTCAATGCCGGTATATTCCTGATTGAATCCGGCACCCAGCTCCAAAAGCGCAGAGATACGTCCGTTAATCTCCACTTCACCACTGGTTGGGCTAAGTACACCGGTAATAATCTTGAGGATGGTAGACTTGCCGGCACCATTGGTTCCAATAATACCAACACACTCTCCACGCTGAATATCAAAGCTCATATTCTGCAACGCATGATGTTCGCGATACACCTTCTTGCGGCTCAGGCCGAGGGCATCCACCACACGATCTGCATTGCGGTCATAGAGCTTATATACTTTGCTCACGTTCTTCACGCGAATTGCACAATTCTCTGCCATACGACGCTCCTAACCTACAATACATCCGCAAAATGCGGTCTTAACTTACGGAAAATCAAAACACCTACTGCAAGAATCAGCAGGGTAATAAACCAGAACCAGGCCATCAGCTCTGCATCTGCCCAGAATGGTGTACCACCAATCAAGGCTTCACGATATCCGTTTACGATGTAGAACATCGGGTTCATTTTTAAAATGGTCTGCATTACCGGTGAAATGTTCTTCATACCATAGAAATTCCACATAATCGGGGTACCCCAGATCAATAACTGGAGCAGGATGTTAACCACCTGAAGTAAGTCACGGAAAAAAACCGCAACTGCACTGGTGGCATACACAATTCCCATGGAAAGAAGGAACGTACAGATCAGATAGTACGGAATCTGCAACCAGTATACGGATGGCATTCTGCCGTACAATAAGAACAGTACCAGGGTAAATGCAATAAAAAACAGATGTACAAACAGGCATGAAATCATTCGTACCACCGGCAACACATCAATCTTGAATACTACCTTCTTCACAAGATAGTTATAAGAAATCAGTGCGGAGGTACCGAAGTTCACTGCATCTGCAAAGAAAAACCAGGAAACAATTCCCGCTACCAGCCACAATACAAATGGTGCATCAATGCCTGCCTTGGTAGACTGGGTTGCCGCGCCAATGGCTTTTTCAAATACGAACCAATATACCAGCACAGTTACTACCGGCTGAACAAATGCCCATACCACGCCAAGTACCGAGCCTGCGAACTTGGACTTCATGTCGTTCTTCGCAAGGGCACGAATCAGCTGCCAATTGGTCACAATATCCTTGGGGATTTCCATGATTGCTTTCCAGTTCTTGATATAGAACCCTATCAGGAACACATAGGCAGCAATCAGAAATATCTGCATCGGGGTCATCTTAAATCTCCTGATTCTTAACCTTTTCTAAATACTCTTCGAAGGTCCAGTTTACCTTGTCCTTGTCAGAAAGGATCAAGTCTTCCGGTCCCATTCCTTCCGGCATCGGCCACTCTACGGCGATGTCCTTGTCGTTCCAAATCAAACCACCCTCATCGTTTGGATGATAGAAGTCGGTTACTTTGTAGCAGAACTCTGCATAATCGGACAATACAATGAAACCATGTGCGAAGTCCTTCGGGATGAAGAACTGCTTCTTGTTCTCCGCAGTAAGCTCCACACCAAACCACTTACCATAGGTCTTAGAGCCCTTACGCAAATCAACAGCTACGTCAAAGACTCTACCGTTGATGACGCGTACCAACTTATCCTGTGGGTAATTGATCTGGAAGTGCAATCCACGAAGTACACCCTTCTTGGAAGCCGACTGGTTGTCCTGTACGAACTCTACATCAATGCCTGCAGCCTTCAAATCATTCTGATTATAGCTCTCGTAAAAATATCCACGGTCATCACCAAATAC
This sequence comes from Lachnospiraceae bacterium, assembly GCA_024690265.1. Classification (GTDB taxonomy): domain Bacteria; phylum Bacillota; class Clostridia; order Lachnospirales; family Lachnospiraceae; genus XBD2001. The sequence continues at coordinate 15,995 of JAILCW010000103.1, forward strand.
GGTTGGTGTAATAACTGCCAGTCCTTCGATTCCGTTACAATCACGCTCTACTGTAATCTTGCCCATCTTAGAGTCCCTCCGCAATGTCCATCAAATATTTACCATAATCGGTCTTAAGTAATGGCTGTGCCAACTTTTCAAGCTGTACACGGTCAATAAATCCACGCTTGTACGCGATCTCCTCGATACAAGAGATGTACAATCCCTGTCTCTTCTGGAAGGTCTCAACGAAGTTCGCAGCAGACAACAGCATGTCATGGTTACCGGTATCCAACCAGGCAAATCCACGACCAAGGGTCTCTACATGGAGGTTACCACGCTGCAAGTACTCGTTGTTAACTGCAGTAATCTCAAGCTCGCCTCTTGCAGATGGCTTGATGGACTTTGCAATAGATACAACATCGTTGTCATAGAAGTAAAGTCCCGGTACTGCATAATTGGACTTCGGCTTGGCTGGCTTCTCCTCGATGGAGATTGCAATGCCGTTCTCATCAAACTCAACAACACCGTATTCCCTAGGATCCTTAACATAGTAACCAAAGATGGTTGCTCCCGGTTCATTGTCCTGACGCTCGTATGCATTACGAAGTACCTTAGAGAAGCTCTGGCCATAGAAGATGTTATCTCCCAATACCAATGCTACTGCATCGCTACCAATGAAGTCTGCACCGATAATGAATGCCTCAGCCAATCCGTTTGGTGCTTCCTGAACTGCGTACTGAATATTCATACCCAGCTGGCTTCCATCGCCTAATAACTCTTCAAATACCGGAAGATCTCTTGGAGTAGAGATAATCAATACTTCTCGAATACCGGACAACATCAGAGTTGAAAGCGGATAATAAATCATCGGCTTATCATAAACCGGCATAATCTGCTTGGAAATTGCTTTGGTTAATGGGTACAATCTGGTACCGCTACCACCTGCTAAAATAATACCTTTCATAGGAACCTCCTATTAAATTACAAACTTTAACTTATATATTATAGCCATAAGAGGGTAAGATTTCAAATGAAGAGAAACGCACATAATCCCACGCTTCTCATGCCCCTTCTGAGGCGGCAGGTGGACGCAAGAGGCAGAACTAGAGATGCGTTCTTGCGTCCGCGGGTGCTAAGAAGACATAAATGAAGTAACCTTACCACCCAATTCTGTAATTTAAGATGGCTGGGGGCAGCAAAAAAGGTGGTAAGAATCTATCTAAAACATCTCCTTAGCACCCATTTTCTCGAAAAACGGCCTTTTTTCTTTATTATTTGCGCCTCAAACCCATGATTTTAGAAGAAATAGGTGCTAAGCACACTCTGTAGAATGACTTTTACCACCTAATCGGCTGCCCCAGCAACTGCATTTATAAGAAAAAGGGTGCCAATAAGCCAAAATGCAATACACCTTAGCACCCGCAGCCCGACTAGCATTCCACCTTCTCTCACCCCCCTGCCAATAAAAAAGCTGAGCACTTGGCGGTGTCAAGGATGCAAAGCACCGCAACGCGGCTTGTCCTTGACGGCAACAAGTACTCAGCAACAATCTCCCATAGGGGGCATGGGAAAATAGTGTATAATAACCCCATGAAATATTTATCACTATCCGACTATCTAAAAAGTAAATACGGCACCAAGGTCTACAAGCTGTCCCTGGACGCTGGGTGTACCTGTCCCAATCGGGACGGGACGATTAGTACCGGAGGGTGCATCTTCTGCTCCGAAGGCGGCTCCGGAGACTTTGCAGAGCGAGGTGCAGATATGGCAGCCCAGATTGCCCGCGCCAAGGAGCGCATCCAGGCAAAGATGCCAGAAGGCGAAGGCAAGTACATCGCTTACTTCCAGTCCTTCACCAACACTTATGGTGACCAACAGCGCCTCATGGACCTCTTCAGCGAAGTGCTCTCCTATCCTGAGATTGTCGGATTATCCATTGGTACACGGCCGGATTGCCTGACCGACGAGATGATTGCGCACTTAGCAGACTTGAATACCTCCAAGGAAGTCTGGGTGGAACTGGGCTTACAAACCATCCACGAGCGCACCGCCACTCTCATCAACCGCGGATACAAGCTTGCGGTCTTCGAGGATGCCTATCGACGTCTATCGGACGCCGAGCTCAAGGTCGTAGTCCATGTGATCCTTGGCCTGCCGGGCGAATCCGAAGAAGATATGCTTGCAACTGTCCGATATCTCGCGAACTTATCGCCAACCCTTTTTGGCATCAAGCTCCAATTGCTCCATGTATTGCGTGGCACCAAACTAGCCGAGCTCTACGAACAAGAGCCTTTTCACATCTTCGAGCTTGAGGAATACTGCAACTTGATCTGTCGTTGTCTAGCACTCCTGCCAGTGCAGACCGTCATCCACCGACTCACAGGTGATGGTCCCAAGCGACTTCTCGTCGCACCTCTCTGGAGCGGCAATAAAAAACTGGCGATGAACACCATGCGAAAAATCATCGCCGACTATCATCCCCAGACATAACAAAGCCCCGACAATCCTGATATGCTACCCCCAAGTAGGACATTGAAATATAAAACCTACTTGGGGGTATTTCTATGTCCAGAAAAAATAAGATTGATCCTGCCGAAAAGGTAAAGATTATTGAGCGGGTACTGGCAGATGAGATTAGCGCTACTGAAGCAGCCCGGCTGATAGGTGTTGATGAGACCAGCATTCGGGATTGGCGTAACCTATATCTTTCAGATGGTCCCTCTGCCCTCATGGTTCAATCCAATAAC
>JAILCW010000106.1 GCA_024690265.1 Lachnospiraceae bacterium
GTGAAGGCGGATGATATGAGTAAAGGAAGATATTATCCTTGGGAATTGGCAAAGTTAGGTGTTTCCTATGGAAGTTTTAATCAGTTTTTTCAACGAAGGACGATGCGTGAGAACTGCATGTTTTATCACGAACATCTTCAAGCACTCGGTTTAAAAAAGATGGACTTTGACCGATATATACGATTAAATAATGGTAACAACCATTTAGATAATTTTTGGGTGAAGTTTGAAGATTATGGAGCGAAGTCTTTTCGTGAATTAATTGGTGGTTGATGAGTTGAAGGGTAGAATATATAGCAGGGGGATATCATGCAAGATAAATGGAAGAAACAAATTGCATCGAAAATAGAAAAGGGGGACTTTGATGGGGCACTTGAAGACTTGGAAGCGGCCTATGTAGAACAGAATGGTATTGACATCGATGGAACCATTTTAGAATCTGCAATCTATCATGCTACCGGAGATGTGGAGAAGCTGTGGAGTTCGGCACGTGAAGGCTTGGCTATGGATAGCAACAATAGCGAGCTGTGGTGGCTTCTGGGAAGCGCTTGTGAGATGTATGGCAATCCATTACATGCCGGGATGTGTACCCAGCGGGCAATCTCCGGATGCGATGAAGCGGATGACCGTGACTTCTATATGAGTGAGCGCGTTCGCATCCAGCAGCAGTATGGGCTGATGTTGCCGGAGTTGGATCACTTCGTACTTCCGCTACCGGAAGTAGACTATGAGATGTGGTCGGAGCAAGTCAGCATCTTTCTATATAGAAGATTTGGTTTTTCGATCGAGCATCATCTCTATGCGAATGTAGAACTCATGGGTCTGATTCGTGGGAAATCCAACAAGCGATTGAACGTTCTAGAGATTGGCTGTGGTGCCGGTGTGAACTTGACCTGGCTGCAATGTTTGTTTTCCAACGCAACGTTACATGGCATCGAGCGTAATGCAACTCTTGCAGATGTGTCCGGAGCCGTAGCTGACGTGGCTTGCGGCGATGTGGAGGATATGGAACTGCCCTACGAGGCGGAGAGCTTCGATGTAATTATTATGGACAATCTTCTTCCATATCTAAAGAGCCCGGGAGAGGTGCTCCTTCGTGTAGCGCCTCTTTTGAAAAAGGATGGCCAGCTATTAGTGAGTGTTCCGAATACCAAGTATTGGGAAACGCTGATGCCGCTGTTGTGTTTTGATCAGGTGCGAAGTGATACAGAAGAGCCGATGATGCAGCAGTTTACTCGCTCTGAAGTGCTTCGTCTCATGAAGATTTGCGGATTCGAAGTAGATAAGTGCGTGGATGTAACCGGGAATGATCCAAGTGATGCTGTTCAGAAAATGATTGCCGAACTGGAACAATACAACCGTAGTGGACAAGAGAATACCTACACCACCAAGCAATTTATCCTCTCGCTGAAGCAGATGAACTAAGTGATTTTTGGTATTTAGACACATGTTATGAGATAAATTAGAGTATTTTTAGTAAATTTTTATAAAATTATTAAAAGCCGGAAATGCCGTATTTATGTGGGTTTCCGGCTTTTTCTGTTGGTTGATTTTTGTCAAAAAATAAAAAAATTAAAAAAAGGGGGTTAACAATCCAAAAAACAATCCGAAATAAAAGGTGTAAAAACAAATAACAATGTTGCCACGGATTGGCGCAATGCTACGGAATAAAATCCTCCAGGGTCGGAGCGATTTCCAAGCGATGATAAAGCTCATGGAAGAGTCACCCGATTATATGGAGGTATTATTATGGTAGTACAGCACAACATGCAGGCAATGAATTCAAATCGTATGCTCGGCGTTACAACTAGCGCACAGGGCAAGTCTACAGAGAAGTTATCTTCCGGTTATCGTATTAACCGTGCAGCTGACGACGCAGCAGGCTTAGCAATCAGTGAGAAGATGCGTAAGCAGATCAATGGTCTTGATCGTGCATCCACCAACGCACAGGATGGTGTATCTTCCGTACAGACAGCTGAAGGTGCTATGAACGAAGTTCATTCCATGATTCAGAGAATGAACGAACTGGCAGTTCAGGCCGCTAACGGAACCAACAGTGATTCCGATCGTCAGGCTATTCAGAACGAAATTACCCAGTTAACAACAGAAATCGATCGTGTTGCAGAAACAACAAAGTTCAATGAGACTTTCTTGTTAAAGGGCGATCCATCCGGTGCTAAGAAGAATATTCGTCTTGTTGGTCACGACGCAGGTCTTGCTGGAAAGATGAAACCTGTTAAGAATGGTACTGAGAATGTACCTGGACAGTATACATTTGAAGTGGATCAGTTGAATCCAAATGATACTGTAAATATTGGTGGCGTAAAATATACGATTATTTCAGCTCATGCCAGTTCAACAGATGCTGACAACAAAGGTGATTATGAAAATAAGAAAGTTACTGCAGCAGAAGCTTATAAGCTGATGCATGCAGAATTGTTTAAGGCTAACATGGTTGGCATTGCTGAATTTGATTCTAGCAAATTGAAAGAGCCTGTAACAAGTTTAGCTGACATCAATGCCAATATTACAGCATTGCAGGATAAAGCTAATTATACACGTTTTGATAATGCCCCACAGGCTAGTATTCCTGCAATTATGACGGCGGCTGCCGACATTACTGCAGCAAAGGCACCTAAGGAGTTTGAACTCCCAAGTGTAATTATGGATGGCTCTACACCTCCAAAGTTTACGATTAGTACTGGTTCTGTAAAAACTGCTAAGGAACTTTCTTTCAACCTTCACGTTGGTGCTGATGCAGCATTATCCAACAAGATTGTTGTTGATATTGAGACCTTCAACTCTACCTATCTTGGAATTAACAAGTTGGATGTAGTTGGACCTGATGGTGACAACGGTATCACCGCAACATACGCAATCGACGCTATCGCAGATGCTCTTCAGAAGGTATCCGATCAGAGATCCCTTCTCGGTGCTATCCAGAACAGATTAGAGCACAGCATCGCGAACTTGGATAACGTTGTTGAGAACACCACAGCTGCTGAGTCCCGTATCCGTGATACTGATATGGCAGAAGAGATGGTTCAGTACTCCAAGAACAACATTCTTGCTCAGGCTGGACAGTC
>JAILCW010000185.1 GCA_024690265.1 Lachnospiraceae bacterium
AGAGGCTCAAATCCCATGGACCGAACCATGTCGATACAATCTGAACGATCCAGCTTGCCCTCAAAACTTGGGAACTCATACAGCCCCGCCAGTAGTCCTTTGTTCGGTCGCTTCCGGATAAAAATCCGCTGATCATCCATAATTAGAAGCACTGTCTTGTTCTCTATCCTACGAGGTTTGGACTTGGACTTGCAGGGATAGACATCTATGGTCTCATTGCGACGGGCCATGCATACCGCCTGCCAAGGACACTCACCACAATGAGGCGCACCATTTGGCACACAAACCGTTGCTCCAATCTCCATCAGTGCCTGATTGAAAGCGCCGCTATCCTGAGGCAAAACGCTACGCTGCATCACTTCACCAACCCAGGCTGACGCAGCCTTCTTGGTTTTGTCCTTGGCAATGTCCGAATCGTCCTCCGTCAGACGTGTTAGGATGCGAAGTACATTGCCATCTACTGCCGGAACCACTTCGTCAAATACGCGGGAGGCAATAGCCCCTGCCGTATATGCTCCGATTCCCGGAAGGCGAATAATCTCATCATAGCGACTCGGCATCTGCCCATGGTTAGACTCCACCATAACCCTTGCAGCCTTTTGCATATTACGCACCCGACTATAGTAACCAAGGCCCTCCCATAGCTTCAACAATTGGTCCTCCGGGCATTCGGCCAGGTCTCGGATGGTGGGAAGCTTCTGTAAAAAGCGCTGGTAATACGGGATCACCGCTTCCACACGGGTCTGCTGCAACATAATCTCTGACAACCAAATCGCATAAGGATCCGTGGTATTGCGCCAAGGTAAATCCCTTTTATTCTTTTGAAACCACGCCAGTGTATCCGGCACCAGCGTGCATAAATCCACATCTCTAAACATGGTTCCAATTATACCATAATTAGGGAAAATCTTTTGTTTTCCTACATTGACATTTTTTTATCAATGTACTAATATAAAAATTACCATAAACAAAAATTTGAGGAGGTTCTTTCATGGGAGAATTTAACAACTTATCTTTAGAAGTTGCTGATGAGATTGCAGTTCTAAAGATTACCAGACCTGCTGCATTAAACGCATTGAACAGCGAAACACTTGATGAATTAAACGTTGCTTTGACCGACATCGAAAAGCGCGATGACATCAAGGTAGTCATCTTAACCGGTGGCGCTGACAAGAAGGGCAACGAGTTCAAGTCCTTTGTTGCAGGTGCTGACATTTCTGAGATGGTTAACTTTACCGCTCCAGAAGCTAGAGCTTTTGGTATCAAGGCAAGCGAGCCATTCTTCAAGTTGATGAACATGCGTCAGGTAACCATCGCTGCTGTTAACGGTTTTGCTCTTGGCGGCGGATGTGAGATTGCCATGGCATGTGATATCCGTATTGCTTCTGAGAACGCTATCTTTGGTCAGCCAGAGTGCGGTCTTGGTATCATCCCTGGCTTCGGTGGTACTCAGAGACTTGCTCGTCTCATCGGCATGGGTCGCGCAAAGGAATTAATCTTCACTTGCGACAACATTGATGCTGCAGAGGCATATCGTATCGGCCTTGTTAACAAGGTTGTTCCTGCTGAGGAGTTAATCGCTACCGCTAAGGCTATGGCAGCTAAGATTGCTTCTAAGGGAAGCTATGCTGTTGCAGTTGCTAAGGCAGCTATCAACAACGGCTATGACATGGATATCAAGAACGCTGTAGAGATGGAAGCAAATCTCTTTGGTGTTGTAAATGATACACATGATAAGAAGGAAGGCATGGGCGGATTCCTTGAGAAGAGAAAAGCAGAGTTAACTGATTTCTAATTTCACTAAACCAAAAGCGGGGAGCAAATGCTCTCCGCTTTTTTATTCGCTACTTTACAATCATACCGGTCTTACGATCAGCAAACACGCCGACTAACAACAAGAAGATGATTCCCAACAGCAACTGTTGCATTTGGGAGGTGAAACCCATCATAACCAATCCGGAGGAAAGGATTTTATAAATGAATACGCCAACCAGTATGTTGTAAAAGTGTACTTTAGAACCGCCGTTGACGGACATTCCGCCCAACACCAACGCAATCATTATCTGTGTTTCCAACTGATTACCTGCGGTGGAAGTAACAGAGCCTACCTTGACTGAATTGATAAAGGCAGCTAAGCCGGTGATGCAACCTGCTGCAATATACACCAGCATCTTGGTCTTCTCTACACGAATACCTGCGTAACGAGATGCCGTCTCCCCGGCACCAATCGCCTTGAGGCGTGCCCCTAAGCCGGTATACTGGAACACCAGATATACCGATACCAGTATCACAATGGTAAAGGTCAGGTTGAATGCCAAGTTGTTGTACTTGGAAATATCAGACACTGCATACACCGGAGACTTGGTGGTAAAGTATGCACACAAGCCACGCAACAAATACATGTTACAAATCGTAACAATGAAACTGGTAATCTTACGCTTCACATTAAAGAATCCATTTACCAAACCAATGAGGCCGCCGGTAGCAACGCCGCCGATAACGGCCAACACAATATTAATGTTGGATAAATAACAAATTACGATAGAGCACACACCCAACATAGAACCTTGTGAAAAGTCCAGCCCGCCCATGGTCATAACCAAGAATACACCGGTGGACGCAATCATCAACATGTAAGTCTGGCTCAGTAATAACTTGATATTATTGGCAGCAAAGATTTTGCCACCGGTCAAAAAGTAAAACAGGACACAGACCAGAACAAACATAACCAGCGGGGCAACTGCTCTGACACGTGGTTGATCCATAAAGGACATGCCCTGCAATTTGATTTTCTTCTCTTCCATATAATCCCCCTCTATACCATTTGTTCAATTAAGTCTTCGTCTGTCAGTTCTTCGGAGCGAAGGAATTCACCTTGTAATGCGCCATCCTTCATAATTAGGATTCGGTCCGACATTCCAAGCAATTCCATAATCTCTTCCGAAATCATGATGATAGACTTACCAGACTTACGCATCTCGTCCATTCGGGCATAGATATCTGCCTTGACCTTGATGTCGATTCCACGCGTTGGGGAATCTAAGATAATAATATCGGAGTCCAAACCAATCCAACGAGCCAGAACCACCTTCTGCTTATTACCTCCGGATAATGCAGAAGTAAACTGGTCTACCCCTTCCATTTTAGTGCTCATTTCCTTTGCAAACTTCTCTGCAAAGGCGTTCATATCTCTATTATGTAAAATACGATTTCGCTTCAAATTCTCTAATGAAGGCAAGCAAATGTTGTCACGAATGGTATCATTAATGACCAGAGATTCATTGTCACGATCCTTAGATGCATAGGCGATGCTATTCTTAATGGCTGTTGGAATATCCTTGATTATGGTTCCGTTCGCAAGAGTAACAGAACCTTCTCTGTCATAGGATGCACCGAACAATGCCTTGCCCACTTCGTGCATACCACATTCGGACAGGCCTCCGATACCAAGAATTTCTCCCTTGTGCAACTCCAAACTAAAATCACGTAACTCACCCGGCACCTTCAAGTGCTCCGCCCGAAGAACCACTTCTTCAGAGATTGGTTCACCGTAATCTGTACGATAGAAGTTACCACTCATCTCACGACCAACCATGAGCTTACGCAAATCATCTACTGTGGTTCCTTCAGAAGGTACCGTATCAATCAAAACGCCATCCCGCAATACGCTGATGGAATCGGACTGCTCTAATACTTCTTCTAAGTCATGAGAAATAAAAATGACACAGTTCCCCAGCTCCTTCATTTTCTTCATAACCTTAAACAGTTCCCGACGACCCTCATGTCCCAACGCTGTGGTGGTTTCATCCACCACCAAAACCTTGGGATTAAAGTGAGTGGATTTGACAATCTCTATTAGCTTACGTTCTTCGAAGTTATAAGTATCGATAACTGCCGTAGCATCGATGTGGTTGAAGCCATAGGAATTCAATAGTTCCTGGGCTTTTCTGTTCATAGCGTTGGTATGTTTAATTCCATGAGAAATAAAGTCATCTTCTTTTCCCAGGAATATATTTTCCGCAACGGTAAGTCCAGACAACGTTCCTACTTCCTGGACAATAATCGCAACACCTTTGCGATTGGCATCCACCTGATTCTGAGGATGAATCTCTTCCCCCTCTAGGAAAAACCGGCCATGCTCTTTGGTATAAATACCGGTGAGCATGGATGTGAAGGTGGACTTTCCGGATCCATTTTCACCGATTAACGCATGGATTTCTCCCTTATAGAAATCCAGACTTACATGATTTACTGCGTGAGTAATACCGAATTTTTTATCAATATCCTCTGCATGTAATAATAACTCTGCCATACCCTTCTCCTTATTTCACAACTGCGCCCTTAATTGGCTTGGTGGTTAATGTAACGATTGTTAAAAGGGCTAATCCGGTAATAATATTCTGTACCGTTGTCGGCGCTCCTAGTGCAACGAATCCGTTGAACATGAAAGAAATTATAATCTCGCCAACTACGATTGCGATTACCGGATGTCCATACTTCTTGAAGGCCAAGCCGAAGAAGGTTCCCATCAGCGGCGTAAAGTTTCTGGACATGGAAGCTAAGTTGGATGCAGAAGTCATAGACGTTCCATAACTAATAGTTAAAATACTCTGGATTCCTGCAAAAAAACCGCAGAGCACAAAAGCAAGAATCTTACACTTGCGTACGTTGACACCCATGTTCTGGGCCACCACCTCGTTGGTTCCGATTGCATAAGCATAGGTTCCCATCTTGGTGTATTTCAGTATAAATGCGCAAATAAAATACGCAGAAAAAGCAACGACAATGTTCCATGGATAGTCGCCGAATGCACGGTAATCTGTAGATAACACCGACTCCTTGCCATTGGCGGCAAATATACCGATTGCCTCATATACCAGGGACAATCCTACCGTTACAATCAAAGAGGAAATCTGCAGCTTCATATACACCAAACCATTGATAAGTCCCATCAATGTACCACTGATAATCGGTGCAATAATCAGTCCTGCATATCCAAAATACTTGCTGGCGGTTACTGCTATTACGGAAGATAATACGATATTAGCGCCTACACTCATATCAAATGGTCCCATAACGCAGATAAAATACAAACCACAACCTCCAATGGCATAAATGAAGGCAGTTTTAATATAAGTTAACACTTTGGTATATGAGCCAAAGGTTTCCGGTGCCATTATCTTAAATACAGCCCAAAACAGGACGGTCATCAGCGCAAGAATCAAGATTCCGAACCACTGGCTCTCCCGTAGTTTTTTTACATTCATGTTTACGTTCTCCCTCTCATCGAATGGATTTTTAGATAAAAACAGTGCCCATGCACCACGGATGGCTGGACGCAGGGCACTGTTTGTTCATTTGATTAGATTAATTGTGACGAGCAATAACGTCATCGATAGAAAGTGAAGAAGCTGCCTTATTCAGCTCATCAAAGCTGTAGCCTGCCATCTCAACAAGCTCTTCGTCAGTATAAGGATCAGCATCTACGAAATACTTCTCATAGTTGGTGTAGTCATCCGGAGATGATACATACAAGTATGGGAACTGAATTTCATAACCAAAGGTTCCTTCTTCCTTAGCGTAGTTACCCTGAACTGCATTGTAAACTAACATGAATGCAAACAGAGGATCACAGAAGTGTCCACCGGACTCTGCATACATACCACCGGACTGTAACTGATCAGCCAAGTCATCCAGGAAGTCTGTAGATACAACATCAACCTTGCCGGTCAAACCAGCGTTAGCAAATGCACCAATGGAACCAACCAATGGATCTCCACCGCCGCCTGCTACAATCAACGCATCCATGTTCGGGATACTGTTGTAAAGTGACATTGCTGCTGCAGCACCTTCTTCGGAAGAGGTATTTGCATAAACCGGCTCGCTTAAGGTTGCCTGATCATCCGGATTTGCCTTGTTCCACTCTTCAACTGCCTGCTGGTAACCCTTCCATCTCAACTGGAATGTTGCATCTCCAACGGTCCATGCTTCCAATCCAATGTTGCGGTCACCCTTCTCTAACAATAAGTTAACCAAGGTATAACCATTGGTAACTTCATCTTCGTGTACAGCACCGATGTAGTACTTGGAATTACATGCGGTCTGGTATACCTCTGGGCTGTTCTCCTCAGAGATAATACGGAAGAACTGTGCAATATATACGCCATATTCATCACATGTATTGATTGCAGATGTCATCTCGGAATCTGCGGAATTACAAATAATAATTCCCTGGCATCCTGCGGCACACAATGTCTCTACAGATGCCGTTACCTGCTCTGAGACGTGTCCCTGATCCACCCACTGAGTTTTAACACCCAATGCGGAAGCAGCCTTCTCAACAATCTTGTAGCACTGGCTTCCTAATACGTCAGTGGAGCTCCAAATGGAAACACCGATAGTAATGTCACTACCGCCTGCTGCCGGTGCGCTTGAGCCACCGCTTTCGCCACCGGCTGTTCCAGCCTGTCCACCGCAGCCAACCATGCCGATTGTCATCATAGCTGCTGTTGCAAGAGCTGCCGCTCTCTTCATCATTTTTTTCATGAGTAAACCCCCTTCATAAACTAATATGTGATATTCCTTAAGCCATCCCCTAAACAATATCTGTCCTTAGGTCACATTATCTGTGATTTCTATTTTCTTCTGTTAGGACAGATTTGAAAAAACGCGTAGCACAATTTTGGAAATCATACTACGCGTTATTATTACTTTAATCCTTTTACTTCATAGGTTTTGCTTAAAGTCTCGCCAAATACCACATTCGCAGATTCTGCTTCACTCTCATCATAAGTTGCTGTCACTGTCACTGTATCTCCATTGGATAAATCCGTATTCTTATCAATGGAAAAGGAAATGCCGGCCACTGCATTGATGTAGTTCGATAAAGTTTCCAAATCCTCCACATCATCTAAGTCCTTTAAGGCATTCTTGCCGCCAACCATTTCTAACTCGAGGTTGTCATAATCGATGGTAACGTTGGCTGTTCCGGAACCATTCTCTCCGCTATACTCTACCGTCACGTAATCAAAAATATCTACGACGCCGTCGGCCTCCTCCTTGCCGCAAGCAACCATAGCCACTCCCATGGTTACAGTCAAAATGCATACTCCCATTGCTCGTAAAAACTTTCTCATTTAAAGTCCTCCTCTTTTGTATATTGCTGTCGATATTCACTTGGTCGTAAGCCCTGATACTTTTTAAATACCCGGCTGAAGTAATTGTAGTCGTCATATCCTACTTCAAAGGATATCTCCTCCAAACTATGATTGCTTCCCGCAATCAGTTCCATGGCTCTCTCCACTCGCAGTCTGGTAATATATGCCATCATGGTCTCACCATACTGCTTGGAAAAGGTACGGGAAATGTAGCTGGCATCCACATGATACTTCTCCGCCAAACCGGATAAGGTTAAGTGATCTTTATAATTCTTCTTAACATCCTCATGAATCCGCTCTGCCAAATCCTGAATGGAACCTGTATATATTTCATTTTTGTCCACACAGGCAAAGGAAGATAACAACTGAATATTCTTGAACAAGGACTCCTTGTTCAGCTGCATTCTTGCATAGCGCAGGGCATCATTGATTTCCTCTACTTCCTCCTTCATTTCTCGGTCCTTTTTCTCATAGAAAAGAATCCCCGTCAGTTGTACCACGTACTGCGAGATATCCAGTAGCGACCAGCTCCCGTCATCACAATGCTGCAAATCCGACACTTCAAAGATTTGCTTTTTTAGTTCACTTCTTTTGCCCTTTTCCACGGCATCTAAGATGTTCTTCTCCATTGAACGTGAAATCTTGCGGGCATTCTCTACATTCTTGGTATGTTTCACCCATAGAATCACATGGTTTCTCGAAAATGGACGGGTCATCAATGCCGTCACCATCTCACGATATACCACGCCGATGGACGCCTGCTTCTCACCATTCTCCCGCAAAACGACAGTAATCGGTCCCGTCTCATCGATTGGAAACTCCATAAGGATTTCATTGGCTACTCGCTTCAAAAAAGCAGCGTCGGTATCCATGCAAATCAAGAACTCATTGACCTTGGCGTTATAACAGAATACCTCTGCCTGAACATCCGGGCGAATACGACGCATCACTCCAAGAATTCGACGCTTAATGTCATAGGACATCTGATGCATCTTGGAATGATAGGTGCGGCTTAACATATCCATATCATGGAACTTTAGAAACAATACCGGCGCATATCCGTGCTCTGCCGCCATGTTGCCACCATATAGTTCTGCCGAAAGAATGGCAGACATCTGGCCATCGTGCAAAATGGAGGATGCTTTCCGTTCTTTCTCCTTGTTCTTCTTCTGCTCTGTCTGTTTTTCCGTATTTGTCTCCAACTGATCGATTGCCTTGTGTAGCACTGTTTTCAATTGCTCCTGTCCAACAGGCTTCAGCAGATAGTCCATGCCTCCGGCAACAAATGTCCCCTTAACCTTTTCGAAATCATCATAGCCGCTGACCGCAATGGAGATCATCTCCGGATACTTCACCTGTACCTCGCGGAATAGGGAAATGCCATCCAAAAACGGCATATTGATGTCCGATAACAGGATGTTAGGCGTCTCCTGTGGAATGCGCTCTAATACTTCCTGTCCGTCTTCTGCCGGTTCCAAAAAATCTAATCCCATGGATTCCCAATCAATGAGATTGCGCAAATTTTCTCGACTCCAGTATTCATCATCCGCAACTAATACTCGATACTTGCTCTTCGGCATAGGCATAGCCTCCTTCCCCCACAATCGGAATTCTAATGGTTACGCAGGTTCCCTCATTCTCTGCGCTTTCATAATGCAAGCCATAGGCATCACCAAAGGCCATCTTGATTCTTGCATTCACATTCAAGATGCCAATGGAATCACCCTTTTCAATACGATTCAAACGATTTTCTTTGAGCGCGGAATTAATCTCCTCCATATCCATTCCCACTCCGTTATCCTTAATCTCGATTACCAATTCCTCATCTCGATGTCGAGCTACAATCTCTAAACGTTTCTCTCTACCTCTCACATACCGCAATCCATGATTCAGCGCATTCTCTACAATTGGTTGAATGGATATGCGTGGAATCTGATCCCGAAGCACCTCTCCCGGTACATCGAAACTATAGTTGTCGATGAAGCCATGGCGAACATCCATTACATAGAGGTAGTTCTGTACGTGTTGTAATTCATCCTGTACCGTTGACAGGGAATCCGAAATATTAATGCTATAGCGAAAGATTCCGGACAATGCCTGGCACAGCTCGCTTACCATTGGACAGTTTTGTGATACCGCAATGCCACTCATGGTGTTTAGCGTATTATAGAGAAAATGCGGATTAATCTGAGCCTGCAGGGCCTGGTATTCCGTCCGTTCCATCAACAACTGGTTCTCATACTGATGAAAAATCATATCCTGAATCTGATCCAACATGTTGTTGAACTCTGTTCCAAGGACCACCAGTTCCCGGCTCCATCCAGTGGTATCAATACGAAGTTCCATCTCCCCTTCTGCGATACGCACCACGCGACCTTGCAATTCTTCAATAGGCTTGGCAATCAAAGTGGAGATATAGATGCCAATGACAGAAGCAATGGCTGCCATAAGCACCGCTACACCAATCAGTATCTGAATCAGCATCCGTAAGGTACTGTACAAATATGCTTTTGACGTCAGCATATAGGTATGAAGATGATACTTGTTGAAGTCACTCTCTGTCAGATAAAAGCCTTCATAATCACTTTTTAGCTTCAGGCTATTTTCCTGAACCAATTCCTCAGCTAGTTGGTGGAACAGTTCTATTCCTTGTTCTTCGTTGCCCGCATAGCAAATCGGAAGGTCTGCATCTCCCTGCAGCCACACCACCTCATCCTTGGTCGTTATATACTTTTGCATGACACTCTGAAAATCCGCGCCATCAAATTCACAAATCAAATATCCATACTGAACCCGCGAACCGGAATATTCATGGAGCTTCATCACCATGCGGATGATGTTACTTTTTAATATCTCGTTATAATATCCGGAGACAAATAATTCAGAGGTATCCGACTGCACGTATGCTTGCAACGCTTCTGCATTCGCTTCACGTGGTCGATCATAGAGGTCTGCCGCAAAAGCCGTAACCTTAGAGCGATAAACGCTCACCACCTTATCCTCCGAGTCATAGATATAGACTGCCATCAATCCATCATCCAGATCAAAGCGGTTCTTGGCAAAATCCGATGCCTCCCAATAAAACTTCTTCAAATTGGAACCATCCGACAGGCGGTTTCTCATATTATTGGTAAGGGCCGTTTCTGTATATATGGTTTGCATTTTTACGACGCGAGAATGGATCTCTCCCTCTAACTCATCCTGCATTTTTTCCAAGTATTCTGCACGGCTGGATAGATTCTGTTGTTTCAATTGGTGTTTGGATGCGAAATAGAACGTAATCGTCAGCAAGACCATGGCCATAATCGTACATCCAACTAATAGTAGGATGTAGGCCCCCCGTATGGTCCATTGTTTTTTAGAAAAAATAGATTTCCCCCCGAACATCTCTTTCCCCTCAAACAAATCAAAAGTATATTTACTCTCTTACTTTAACTTAAAAAAAGCAGATACTCAACCGGTATCTGCTTTCTTGTGATTCATTCATGTATCATTAGTCTTCGATGAACTTGTCATGTACAGCCTTCATAGCCACATCTACATCATCCACGTCAATCAATACGGTAACGCGAATCTCGGAAGAAGCAATCATACGAATGTTAACGCCAACGCTATAAAGCGCTTCGAACATCTTAGCTGCAACGCCTGCATGGGTCTGCATACCAGCTCCTACGATGGAAAGCTTCGCTACATTCTCTTCCTCTTCAATCTTCTGGATGGTCAGGCGCTCCTGATTCTCCTTCAATACACGCATTGCATCCTGTGCCTGCTCTTCACTAACGGTGAAGGAAATATCCTTGGTATCTTCACGTCCGATGGACTGAAGGATAACATCTACATTGATGTTGTTCTTAGCCAACAAATCAAATAACTTAAATGCAATACCCGGCTCATTCTTAAGACCAATTACTGCGATACGAACGGCCTTCTTATCTACTGCAACTCCGCTAACAAGCATACTTTCCACGTTTGCTACCTCCTTAACAACGGTACCTTCTGAATTATTTAAACTAGAACGAACGATTAACTGAACACCATATTTCTTAGCCATCTCAACGGAACGGTTATGCAAAACCTTAGCACCTAAGGTTGCAAGTTCCAACATCTCATCATAAGAGATTGTTTCAATCTTGCGAGCATTGGGAACTACACGTGGATCTGCAGTGTAAACACCATCCACATCAGTATAAATCTCACACATATCTGCACGAAGTGCTGCTGCCAATGCAACTGCAGTTGTATCGGAGCCACCTCGTCCAAGTGTTGTTACGTCATCAAACTTATTAATACCCTGGAAACCGGTTACAATTACAATCTTGCCGGCATCCAATTCGTTATTGATACGCTCTGTATCAACGCGTTTAAACTTCGCACCGCTATATACAGAAGTAGTATGCATTGCAACCTGGAATGCATTCAAGGAAATTGCCGGTACTCCAAGGGAAGCCATAGCCATTGCCATATAAGCAACTGACATCTGCTCACCACAGGAAAGCAGCATATCCATCTCACGCTTTGGTGCATTAGGGTTGATTGCTTCTGCCTGTGCAATTAATTCATCGGTTGTATCGCCCATTGCAGATAAAACAACAACGACTTTGTTACCTTTTTTGTAATCTTCAATGCATCGGTTAGCAACATTAAAGATACGCTCTTTGTTCGCAACGGAGCTGCCACCGAACTTCTTAACTATTAACATTTTATCCTCCTAACCAACAGGGTCCTTCTATGCCAGACGAATCATCTGAAGCACGTTACCAAGTTCTGCTGCTTTCTTTTCATATTCACCCTGGGTCATCTCTTTTGTTGTAAATCCAACTTCGCCAGACACGCCTGCCTCAACGTAAGTTACATCTCCAAAGACTTGGGCAACTGCTTCCTTGTCGCAGGATGTACGAACAAAGAATGCATAACTCTGATTCATCGGATCCGCCAAAACTACTTTCTGAGGATCCCATGTAATCGGAATATTCTTGCCTACATGCTTGGCAAGCTCAACGACATCACCCACTACAGCGCTGGCTGTAGGAAGCTTGCCGGCACCGCTACCATAAAACATAGCATCGCCCAGCATATTGCCGCGCACATATACAGCATTAAACACATCGTTGACCGGATACAGTGGATGTTGTACATCCAACAAAAATGGCGCCACTCTTGCATAATAGGTATCACCACTTGCCTGGCTGGTTGCCAACAACTTAATGTCTCGGCCCATTGCCTTGGCATACTTAATATCCGTTGCTGTAATCTTATGAATACCTTCGGTTGGAATATCATTATAATCGACTTGCTTACCACAAACCAAAGAGGTCAAAATCGCAATCTTGCGGCAAGCATCATAACCTTCGATATCAGCAGTTGGATCCTTCTCAGCGTATCCCTTGTCCTGTGCCTCACGCAACACTTCATCAAAGTCGCTGCCCTCGGCTGTCATCTTGGTCAACATATAATTGGTTGACCAAGATGACAGCCGAGGGCAGCGACTTTGATGAAGTGTTGCGTGAGGCACAGGACAAGGGATACGCTGAGAAGGATCCAA
>JAILCW010000024.1 GCA_024690265.1 Lachnospiraceae bacterium
TGTTGGCTCTACGAACATGGCACGGGCACGGCCCAGGTTGTGGCCAAGAATACTACCCCATGGCTCATAGCCGCCCAATCCATAATCATAGAAGATGTAATTCTTGCTCTCCTTGGGAATAAATACCGTAAAGTGTCGGATATGGAACCCAAAGAAATGTGCGAAAAACAACAAAATGCCCTGGAAGGAGGAGTACAATCCGTAAATCATCGGAATGTACAGGATGCTCTTGGAAATCTTGTCGTTGTAATACCATACATTAATAATGAATATGTACATAAAAATCGGGAGGGAATAGCTGAATGCCATAGCCAGTCCCGATACATCCAAGCGCATGATATCCTGCCAGGTGGCGGTCATAATCAACAGGAATCCCAGCACCGATATATCATCCAGTCGCAGGGGGATTCCATTAAGCTTGCGCACTAAGAGGATAGCCATCATCAGGACAACACAACCTATTTGGAACAGGTTGTCCATGGTGTTGGAGCCCCTCATATATAACGTGATTTTTTCAAAGATAAATACCCAGATGAGGAGGGCGAATAACACGTCTTTTTTAACTACTTTCCATCTTGGTAATTCGATTATTCTCATATATTCTCTCTTCTCGAGGTGTTAAAAATGGAGAAACTCTCCCATGAGGCGATAATCTGTATCGCCGGTACCACGCTTAAAGCGGGCAACTGCCCCTGTGGTGATGTCATCAATACCACCCAGGTCATAGTACTTGCATCCCATCTCCTTGAGACGAAGGGCAGACTCGAAAATCAACAGTGTTCTGGCCTGCTTTTCCAAGCCCTCATCGGTGTTCCAAGCGATAAAGGACGTTCCGGTGTTGCCGTGAACATACAGTACCTTGTAAGCAATCATCTCCCCGGCCTCATTGTGTGCGGTGAGCACTTCCAATGGTGGCTGCGGCTGCATCCACAAGTACTGCAGGATGTGGTCCGGAATACCCGGAATCTGACGACGCTCCAAGAACTCCGCATACAAACGGCGAACCTCGACGGAATCATACTCGTTGTGACGAATCTCCACCTGCTTGCGCGCCTGTTTCAAGTGCTTGCGCCAGAAGGCCTTCATGCCCTTGTTCAGCTCCTCTTCGGAAAGGGAGAGGTTCAGATATCCGGATGGATATGCAAATGGCTCAAAGCATTTCCAGCCAGCCTTGGTCAGCTCCTTGAGGCGGTTTGGCTGCCATACCACAAAGGGCTGCCAAACGATTGGCAGTGGATGCGGATAGTACTTGCGCAGTTCCTTCATTACACGAAGATGATTCTCGATGCAATCATACTCCGGGAGTAATACCGGTCCGCGGTTCACACGAATGGCTACCGGGATACCCAGCGCTTTTTTTACCAATAACTGTAATACACCAACGGCCTCGCCACTAGTATTACGAACCAATGCACGACGCACCTTCCAGCCCTCGGTAGCAGACTTGGCATTGCCATAGATCCACTCCTGCGGAATGTTGGTGGTACGAACATCCTGATAGATGTGGTCCCATTCTTCACGATTTACGTTGGCAAAATCCAAGTGCAGATGGCTCATCTGGATGGCTTCCTGCTTCACCAACGGATCGATGGATGCAGGGCCCACTTCTTCCAGGGAATCCTTGACATCAGAGGACATGTATTTGCCAAACTTCTTGATTAACTGCTGTGGTTTGATGTCCTGATGGATTGCCGGGATAACAAAAATATCCTTGGACAACTGCAGAGCATCCCTGTGGCGCTCACGATTATACTTAATCTCCGATGGCAAGTCCGGCCAGTAGAGAATGGTAAAGTCGTCGGCCAACAGTTCATGTACAATGCGCTGCTTCTCGCTCTCATCGGCAACATCTGCCATGGAGAATACCGCCATATATGGAACCTCATCCTCCAGTACCGGATTGAGGGCACGAACCTTCGGATATCGCGCGGTAATCACTGCATTCATGACACGTACATTGTCACGACGCAAATAAGCGATACGCTTGAAATCTTCGTAGCTATAGCCACTTAAAATATTATAGGACCACTGAGAGATGCGGCGAATCGGATAGTCAAGGCTCTCCATCTCACCGATGTGCTCGCCATAGCTGTATGGCAACTCCCGGTGCATATTGGTCAACTTCTGAACGGCCTTTTTCTGATACCATTTCTTGTTGTTCTCTGCAGGAATGGTATTGGCATAGATGCCGTTCAGATAGGTAACAATCGGTGTCAGTTCCTTTTTGCAGGCATCCGGATTGTATTTCAAAACAGCACCATCGGAAATCGGCAACTGCTTGTGCTGGCTGTAGATGACAAAGTCTCCCATCTTGCCAATGCGTCCCATTGGATGCGGGTACAGCACATGTGCACAATCCTCCAGCAATATCGCATCGTGAAGGTTACAAATCTCACGTGCCTTGCTGATGTCGTGATACATTCCAAAGTAATGAACGAATACAAATACGTCCATAGCTGAGGTCTTGGCTTCTTCACGAAGGATATCCCACTTCGGATTCATATTGGAATCGATTGGGTAATAGTTGATTTCCAACCAATTCTCATAAAAACAGTTAAAGGTCTGATTACAGAAATAATCCGGCAACCACAAAGCCACCCCATCGGTATGACGGGTCAGTACCTTGTGAGAATCCTCGCGGCTCTCATCCATCAGGTTTGCGCCCATCATTTTGTTCTTGCGGACTGCCTGCAACAGGGCATGGATGGACATACAGGACTCTGCAAAGAGCCAGGTATTCTCCGTCTCCATGTATGGTTTGGTCTCTACTGTCTGTGATTTATTCTGCAATTGCTTCCATGTTGGAAGTTCTCTTCCAAGTAACATATAATCCTTCTTTCACTTCTACCTTGTAATCAGTTCCTGAGTGGTAACCACCGTTACGTCCTCACGGTCTGATAAGTTACGGCACAGCGCCGCAAAATCATTATAATCCCAGGACCAGGTATCGTCATAGTACTCCTCGTCCGGTTTTAAAATGCTATGGAACATCAAGATCAAGTCGTGACCCGCTCTAGCGGCATCATCCACCAGTGTCTGAACCTGGGACAATGTGTGCTGGCGCATCACCGGAACGGACAACAGGACAAATTCCGGCTCCTTGGCGCTATGGGCACCGGCAATGGAATACCGATAGAGCCATGAGCTTCCGGTCTTACGGGCAAGTACGCCGCAGATACGACGAATCTTGTGATAGCTCTTGCCCGGTCCAATGCGTACATAGTCCACACCCAGCGCTTCGTAGGCTTCTCTTTGGGCTAATATCTCATCCTCGATCAAGAGAGAATTGGGGCTGGCGATACCGTTGATACGGCGATTCGGCAACCACTCACGCAGAGTGCGAATGCCCTCACCCAGGTCCTCTAATGTATTCTGATGTTCTTTGCCATGGCCTGCCAACTCAATATTGGCATTCTCTGACAGCGTTTCTAGCTCCTGCCGGCTCATGGCAGCGTTCGGGCACGGGGTACGAGACTGGTTGATGGAACCATCCACATACGCCGTTGTAATATTAATCGTTGCCTTCATATCCAATGGATTCAGGATTTCCTCCACAACCCGCAGGTTATCTCGGCGTCCATCATCAAAGGACAGCACGATTCTAGACTTTGACATAGTAATCACTCCTACTCCACGAGATTATACACTGACTCGCTTCACTCGGCTACCCATCAATCGGCGCGCTAAGCCAATCCACCAGGCATAGCGATCAATGCGGGATACCTTGCCGCCTCGGGTGGCTCTGGCAATAAGCTTCTGCATCCGACCTTCCGGCTGAAAATGCTCCATGGCTTCTCGAACCGCCGCCTGACGAATGGCTGCCTCGATATGGGCGTAACGCTCCTTTTTCGGGCGATGATACGCATGATCCTGCATAGTCTGGGAAATCACCAGCTTCAGATACAGAAAATAGGTCAGGTTGCAAGGCAGTTGTTTATGATCTAAGAATGCACGCAGCGATGCTACGGATTCCTTGCGGCTCTCAAAAAGATTCTCGTGGTAGCGGCTGGTAAGCACACTCTGGTATTTTTCATATTCGTAAACAATCTCCGGCAACAGGTAAAACCGGTCAATCTCCATCATATAGGAGAGATTGAACTGTAGGTCTTCCCCCATGAACAGCTTGGGATTGCTGACAATATTGTACTCCCGGATAATCTCCCGGCGGTACAGCTTGGCGCACATGGAGTTGATGACATCGTTCTCCCCTAGCAGGTCAAAGAAGCAATCCGTCATCACCTGCTCCCCTGCGAATCTCTCC
>JAILCW010000032.1 GCA_024690265.1 Lachnospiraceae bacterium
ATAGCCCGGCATATCCCACGGTTCCGGTGTTACATAGCTGTCCACCGGAGCTGCCGCCTGAATACCTTCACAGAAAGCGCATAAACCTTCTGCGGTACCAAATTCAATGGCCTGAATAATATCGTGACGATCTTCGGTTCCATTTGGAACGACCTTATAGCCCAGACGCTCATAGATATTGGCTGCAAAAATTGCACCTTTTAAAGCACCACTAACTACGGTAGGTGACAAGAAAAATCCCTGATAAAAAGACTGCATAACTCCAAGCGATGCTCCAACTTCCTTACCAAGACCAGGAGAAGTCAGGCGATATGCAGCGTTCTCTACACACTCCTTGGTACCAACAATATAACCACCGATTGGAGCCAATCCACCTCCCGGATTCTTAATGAGAGAGCCAACCATCATATCTGCTCCAACATCAATCGGCTCGATTCGCTCTACAAACTCTCCATAGCAGTTATCAACCATTACGATAACTTCCGGCTTGATGCCCTTGATAAAGGAAATCAATTCGCCAATATGCTCTACCCCAAAGGACGGGCGAGTCTGATATCCCTTAGAACGCTGAATGGTAACCATCTTGGTCTTCTCGTTAATTGCCTTCTTGATATTCTCATAATCGAAGGTACCATCCGGTAATAAATCTACCTGACGATAGCTAATGCCATATTCAGCTAAGGAACCCTTGGAAGGTCGAATACCGATTACCTCTTCTAAGGTATCATAAGGCTTACCAACCGGAGATAATAACTCATCTCCCGGTCGCAGATTAGACATCAACGCCAAGGCCAATGCATGGGTTCCACAGGTAATCTGCGGACGAACCAACGCCGCCTCTGCATGAAAACATGAAGCGTAAACGGCCTCTAAGGTATCACGTCCCAAGTCATTGTATCCGTAACCGGAACTCTGATTAAAGCATTCTGCACTCACGCGATTCTTTTGCATGGCACGAACAACCTTCAACTGGTTATACTCTGCTGTTGCATCAATCTCTGCAAAACGTGGAGCTAAATCAGCCAAAATCTTTTCGCCAAATTCATAAACTTCCTTGGAAATCCCACTCTCGCGGTAAATACTTTCCATATTGTAATTACTCATGAACAATCCTTTCTGTTCGAAGCGTTTGTAACATAAATTGCAGGATGCGCTCCTCATCCATATCGAAATCTTCCTTATGAATCCAAGTCACATCTCGTTCCCGACGGAACCAAGTAAGCTGTCGCTTGGCAAAATGTCTGGAATCCCGCTTGATGCGATAAATAGCCTCATCCAGCGTTATTTCTCCATCGAAATAATCCAGTACTTCTTTGTAACCCAAGCCCTGCATGGATACCATATCTCTTGTTGCACCCATATCACGCAGTCCTTCGACTTCGGAAACCAAACCATGTTCTACCATGATATCCACACGCTTGTCAATGCGCTCATATAGCTTATCACGTTCCATATCCAATACAAAATAGCAGAAATGATATGGCGATTCCTTTTGCCGAGACGCGGCATTATGATCAGAGATCTTATGACCCGTGTTACGATAATACTCCAATGCGCGAATCACACGCTTGGTATTGTTAGGATGAATTGCCTCTGCTCCCTCCGGGTCTACCTGAAGTAATTGCTCATAGAGGTACTCCCCGCCACGTTCCTTGGCCAATTGTTCCAGTTCTTCCCGATATGCACTAGCATCCTCTTCTTCAGAAAAAACGATGTCATACAACAGCGCCTGAATATAAAACCCAGTGCCTCCAACAACAATTGGAATATGCCCATTGGCATAAATCTCTGCCATGGCAGACTTAGCCAATTGCTGAAAGGTAACCACATTAAAAGCATCGCCAAAATCCAAAACATCAATCAAATGATGGGGAACGCCATCCATTTCCGCTTTGGTAATCTTCGCCGAACCAATGTCCATATGACGATAGACCTGCATAGAATCAGCGGAGATAATCTCTCCGCCAATCGCTTTTGCCAGCCCTATAGATGCGCTTGTTTTCCCAACCGCAGTAGGTCCGGTCAGAATAATCAAAGGTTGTTTATTCATTACACAATCCTCTTAAACTTCTTGTCCAATTCGTATTGCGTCATAGCAATAATCGTTGGGCGACCATGGGGGCATCGGAATGGGTTATCCAATGTCAACAATTGGTCAATCAAGCTCTCAATCTCCGGCATAGATAGCTTATGATTGCCCTTAACCGCAGCCTTGCAAGACATGGAAGCAATTCGTTCCAGAATCAATTCCGACGTCTTATCTTCTTTCATATCACAGCAAGCAGACAGCGCATCCAAGAATAGCTGACGCTTATCCAAATTCAGTATATTATCAGGAACCGCCGTAAGGGCGTACTCCTTACCGCCAAAATGTTCCGCATGATATCCCAATGATTCAAAGGATTCTTGGTAGGTTAAAAAAGCCTCTTCTTCCTGAGGGGACATGGTCACAATAATCGGTGGACTTACCTGCTGAGAAGTCATGGACTTGTCCTTCAGACGAGCCATTGTTTTCTCAAAGAGAACCTTTTCGTGGGCAGCATGTTGATCAATGATATAGAGCTTCTTATCATACTCAACCAGCCAATAGGTGCCAAAGACCTGGCCAATAATGCGATGCTCTTTTCTTGCTTCTTCAGAGAAAAATGACTGTTGCTCAAACACCTGTGGTTCTTCCGGAATTACGGCAGTCTCCGGAATTATGATAGTCTCCGGAACTACTGCAACCTCTGGTGCTCTATTTACCTCATATTCCACAGAAACCGGCTCACTCACTGCAGTCTCCTTGGCCTTATTGGCATAAAAAGACTCGTATTGACGCTCGTACGGCGTATCCTTGTGAATACTCTCTACAATGGATGCCTTGATGCTCTCTAAACGGCTACGTTCAAAGGGCTCTGCACCAGCAGAAACCACAGGAGTTTCCTGCTCTTTTTCTTCTTCAATCACCGGAACTTCAGCAATATCCTCCCGATGAGTCAATGCATCATGAACGGTACGAAGCAAGGCGTTATAAACTACATTGGTACGCTCAAAACGAACCTCTAGCTTGGAAGGATGAACATTGACATCCACTTCTTCATCATCAAATTCAAATAATAAAACGGCAAATGGATACTGGTGCTGCATCAGGAACCCAGCGTAACCTTCTTCTAATGCTTTGCCTAAGATGCCGCTCTTAATATATCTGCCATTCACAAAGAAGGATTCAAAGTTACGATTCCCGCGATTCAACGCCGGCTCACCGATAAATCCATGAAGTGTAAATCCTTCTTCTTTGGCTTCTACCTCAATCAAGGAAGTAGCGATTTCACGTCCGAAGATCTCATAAATCGTATCCTTGAGATTGCCGTTACCGGCGGTAGCAAACTTATCCTTGCCGTTGGAAATAAAACGGAATGCAATGGATGGATTGGACAAAGCCAAACGTTCCAATAGCTCCTGAATGTAATTCCCCTCAGTCATAGGGGATTTCAAAAACTTTCGGCGTGCCGGTGTATTGTAAAACAATTGTCTTACAAAGAAGGTAGTACCATCCGGTGCTCCCATTTCTGTCAGTTCAACTTCCTTGGCGCCTTCAATTACATAGTGAGAACCGGTTAGTGCATCCTTAGTCTTGGTAATCAGTTCAACCTTAGAAACTGCAGCAATACTGGATAAAGCCTCTCCACGAAAGCCTAAAGTATGCAAGGACAACAGTTCATTGGCGGAACGAATCTTGTTGGTGGTATGTCGAAGAAAAGCAATGGGAATCTCTTCCTTCGGAATGCCATAACCATTATCTGTAATACGAAGCATGGTAATGCCGCCGTCCTTGATTTCAACGGTAATGGCAGTTGCTCCTGCATCGATAGCATTCTCTACCAACTCTTTCACAACGGAAGACGGGCGTTCTACCACCTCACCTGCAGCAATTTTATCGATTGTTTCCTGACTAAGTAATGCAATTTCGTTTCTTACCATCTGTTTTGTACCTTATTATGTAACTCATCAAGTTTGTTCAACGCTTGTAACGGTGTCATAGCGGAAATATCCAGATTCCGCAAATCCTCAATAATATCCTCATCGGTAATGGTGCCAAACAAAGAGAACTGTTTCAAATCCACTTCATTCAGCTTCTCCGTCTTCTTCGCCACAGCAGAAGTATTCGGAACCGTAATGCTTTTAGCAATGTCAGCGATATCATTTTCTACCAATTCATTCACGATTTCCTTGGCACGCTCAATAACGGAATCCGGAACGCCGGCAAGCTTTGCAACCTGGATACCATAACTCTTATCCGCACCACCAGGTACAATCTTGCGCAAGAATACGATATCGTCGCCATTTTCCTTAACAGCAATACAGTAATTATTAACGCCTGGTAATTTGCCTTCTAATTCCGTCAGTTCATGATAATGGGTGGCAAACAAAGTTTTTGCGCCCAAAAGCTTGGGATTGGATACATGTTCTACCACGGCCCAAGCAATAGCCAAGCCATCAAAGGTAGAGGTACCACGACCAATTTCGTCTAGAATCAAAAGGGATGATGCCGTGGCATTGCGCAAAATATTAGCCACTTCATTCATCTCAACCATGAAGGTACTCTGGCCGCTGGCCAAATCATCGGAAGCACCCACACGGGTAAAGATACGATCAACGATTCCGATATCCGCTTCATCCGCCGGTACAAAGGAGCCCATCTGCGCCATTAAAACAATCAACGCAGTTTGTCTCATATAAGTGGATTTGCCGGCCATATTGGGTCCAGTAATGACGGACACTCGCTGATCCTTATTATTTAAAAAGGTATCATTGCAGATAAACATATCGTTGGGAATCATCTTCTCAACTACCGGATGCCGTCCTCCCTTAATATCAATCAGGCCACGCTCGTTGATACGCGGTCGAACGTAATGATTCTTCTCTGCTACATAGGCCAAGGAAAGAAATACATCCAGATTAGCAATGGACTTGGCCGTCTTTTGAATACGGGCAACCTGGGAAGAAATCTGCTCCAAGATGCCGTAATAATAGTCAAATTCCAAATGGGTCAGCTTATCTTCTGCCCCCAGAATAGTATTCTCTAGTTCCTTTAATTCCGGCGTGTAGTAGCGTTCTGCATTGGCAAGGGTCTGTTTACGAATAAAATAATCCGGGACCAAATCCTTGTAGGAATTAGTAACCTCCAAGTAGTATCCAAACACCTTGTTATACTTCACTTTCAGGTTCTTGATGCCGGTCTTTTCTCGTTCTTTTTGTTCTAATTCTGCCAGCCAGCTTTTGCCATCGGTGGATGCATTACGAAGCATATCCACCTCTTCAGAAAATCCCGGTTTGAGAATGCCGCCATCATGAACCGAAATTGGCGGCTCTTCATCAATTGCTTCATCAATTAAAGTATATAAATCCGTCAAAGCATCGCAATCGTCATTTAATCCCACAAGAATCTGAGAATGAAACTCTCCCAAAACAGTCTTGATACCAGGGATAACGCCAATGGAATTCTTAAAAGCAATCAAGTCTCTTGGATTGGCAGTCTTATAAGAAATACGAGTCATCAAACGCTCTAAATCATAGACCGGATTCAAGTATTCCCGCAATTCTTCACGGCTAATCATATGCTTGTTCAACTCCGCAATAGCATCCAAACGAGCATCAATAGTAGCCTTGGAAATCAATGGTTGTTCAATATAGCTACGTAAGGTACGAGCACCCATAGCAGTCTTGGTCTTATCCAACACCCACAGCAAAGAACCGCGCTTTTCTTTCTCTCGCATAGTCTCCACCAACTCCAAATTGCGATAGGTGGAACTATCCATCAGCATATAATTGCCACTTACATAAGGTGTAATGTGGGTCAAATGCTCTAAGTTGGACTTCTGGGTATCCATCAGATAGGACAACAAAGCACCAGAAGAAATGCTACCCAAGGAAAAGTCCGCTAAGCCCAAGCTCTGAAGACTCTTTACTTTGAAGTGATCACAAATCACCTTGGTGGTGTATGCATCCTCAAAATAATCATTGGATAATGTTGTAATTGCAACATGAAAACGATCACGCAAATCCTCTTCCTTGATGCCACTCATGCAAAACAGTTCGTTACACAAAATCTCGGAAGGCGTATAACGACTCACTTCATCCAAGAACTTTCCACGTTCATCCACCTCAGTTACAAAGAAATCACCGGTAGATAAGTCGCATATAGAGATTCCGAAACGATCCTGTGAGAAAACAACGCTCATCAGATAATTGTTCTTAGTCTCATCCATCACCGTGGTATCAAGATTGGTGCCAGGGGTAACAATACGAACAACCTCTCGCTTAACCATACCCTTGGCTTCTTTCGGATCTTCTACCTGTTCGCAGATTGCAACTTTGTAACCCTTGGCAACTAAACGGGACATATAAGTATCTGCTGCATGAAAAGGTACACCACACATAGGAGCACGTTCTTCCATACCGCAAGCCTTGCCGGTTAGTGTAAGTTCTAATTCTTTGGATGCGGTCTTCGCATCCTCAAAAAACATTTCATAAAAATCGCCCAGGCGATAAAACAGAATACAATCCGAATACTGAGATTTCGTATCCAGATAGTGTTGCATCATTGGTGTATATTCACCCATTTTCTCATCGTCTTCCTTTTAACTTAATCCTTAATTCTTGGTTGCTAGAATGGCTTCCGCAACTTTTAATCCATCCATGGCAGCAGACGTAATACCACCGGCATAGCCGGCTCCTTCGCCACATGGATATAATCCCTTAATATTGCTAACAAAAAACTCATCTCTCGGAATACGAACCGGAGAAGAAGTTCGGCTTTCCACACCGGAAAGAATGGCGTCATCACGATAGAAGCCGTGCATCTTGCCGTCGAAGTATTGTAATCCCTGTAAAAATGAATGGTTAATCTCTTCTGAAAACAAGCTGCGTAAATTAGTCAGTACCGCTCCACCTTTGTTTTCAGATGTAAAAGAACCATAGGTTGTACTTGCAACATTATTGGCAAAATCAGCTAACAATTGCTGCGGAATCATTCCGGAACCCAGTTCATAAGCGCGATGTTCCAATTCTCGCTGGTAAGCAATAGCTCCCAACGGATCGCTCATATCATATTCATTAGCCCCAACCGAAACAATGATTGCACTGTTGGCATTCTTGGAATCACGCTTAGAATTGCTCATGCCATTGACTGCCAGATGTCCCGTTTCAGAAGAAGCATTCACCACGTAGCCACCTGGGCACATGCAAAAGGAATACACACCTCTGCCATTCTCTAATGTGGTTGCAAGCTTATATGGAGATGGAGGCAGAACATTGGCATATTTAGCGCCATATTGATGTTCATTGATAAAGGACTGGGGATGTTCCATACGAAATCCCACAGCAAACTCCTTGGCCTGCATAACAACGCCGGTATCATAAAGCATCTGAAAGGTATCTCTGGCACTATGTCCAATGGCCAGAACCGCGTACTCACAAGGAATACGGCTTCCATCTTCCAATACAACGCCCATCAAACGTGGAGAAGCCTCAGAAGATAATTCCAGTTCAACCACTTTACTTCGAAATCTCACCTGGCCGCCCATTGCAAGAATCGCCTGACGCATCCCGCGAACTACACCCATGAGAATATCCGTCCCAATATGAGGCTTTGCATCATACAAAATGCTTTCCGGAGCGCCAAATTCCACAAAGGTTTCTAACACAAAACGATTGCGACCAAACTTGTCCTTCACTACGGTATTCAACTTGCCATCAGAGAAGGTGCCGGCGCCGCCTTCGCCAAACTGTACATTAGAATCCGGACGAAGAACCCCTTCCTCCCAAAAAGCTAGGACGTCCTTCTGTCGCTGTTCCACCGGTTCGCCACGTTCCAATAGAATTGGCTGACATCCTGCCTTAGCCAAAGCATAAGCGCAAAACAAACCAGCCGGTCCTGCACCAATCACCACCGGTTGTTGCACCATAGAAGCAGTCTGCAAATGATAGGTGACAGGTTCATAGAGGACACAGGAAATCTTACGTTTTTTCAATCGTTGTAGGATTTCTTGTTGCTTCTTATCACAAGAAAAGGCAACGGAATAAACCATCCACACTTCCGGTTTCTTACGGGCATCAATGGAACGTTTCAGAATCTGGAAATGAGATAACTCACTGTCCGCGATACCACATTCTTTTGCAATTTTGCTCTTAAGGGTATCCAGGGAATCGCATTCTATGGATACCTTGTACTGTTGAATTTGTATCATAAACACTCCTGTGCAGCATTGAAACCAGCTAAATAGCCACTACTCCATGCCCACTGCAAATTATACCCACCACATATGCCGTCCACATCCAGAATTTCTCCTGCAAAAAATAATCCCTTATGCAGAGAAGACTCCATGGTAGAATCTATAATATCCGTAAGGGAAACGCCTCCGGAAGTGGTTTGTGCAGCGCCAAACCCCATAGTTTGAGAGATTGTTACGCGATAATCCATCAAAATGGAAATCATATGCTCCACATCATCCTTCTCTACCATCTGAGGGAATAATGTAGTAATCAATGCTTCCGGCAAAACACCGTAAAAAATATCTACCGGAGAATGAAATCCCTGTTTCATCCGTCCAATAATAAAGGAACGCATCTCATGTGCATCAGCCAAAGGCCAAAATCTTATGGAAATCTCCGGCGATAATTGTTCTTTGAGCATGCGTGCGATGACGCCACTAATCTGGAATACCGGAATACCGGAGATTCCCTGCTTGGTAATCTGTAATTCACCGGTATCAGAATGTAATGCCCCTTGTGGATCCATAACACCAACGGTAGCTTGTACACGAACACCTGCAGCATCCTTAAGCGGGTGTCCCTTGCAGGCCAATGGTACTAATGACGGTACCGGCGGCACAATCTGATGTCCTAACTTCTTAGCAAAGGAAAGTCCACTTCCATCGCTACCCGTAGTGGGTGCAGCCTTACCACCTGTGGTAAGAATACATACATCTACAGGGATCGATTCATCTTCTAAACGAATTAGAAACCGATTCTCATCTTCTACTCCAAAGACTCGGGCACTTGTTCGAATATCGATATTCAAACGTTGCATTTCCAACAACAAAGCATGTCGAATGGCCGTAGCCTGATTGGACATTGGATAATAATACCCCTCTCTGTCCACCGCTAATACACCAAGGTCAGAAAAGAACTGCAAGGCATTCTCATATGAGAATGCCTGCAATGCGTTTTCTACAATAGATTGTTTGTTGCTATGATAGCATGAAATATCCTGATAGGAATTGGTAAAATTGCATCTGCCATTACCGGTAGATAGTATCTTCTTACCAACACTATCATTTCCTTCAAAGAGAATGACGGAAGCTTCTGGAGCAAAACGTTTGGCGGTAATGGCTGCCATACAGCCTGCCGCACCTCCTCCAATGATTCCGATGGTTTTATAACATTTCTCCATGCACTACAATCCTTTACATTAAGTGTAACTTCTTAGCAATCTGAATTAAAACAACACCCTTCGGTAACGTGCGCAACTCGCTCTCGGTAATTCCGCGCATAAGAATCATTAAAACAAAATATACAAACATACCAACAACAATGGAAAGAATCGTTCCTATCGCATTGATGGAGGTAATGGCAAATACCAGCTTATAACACAGCCATACTACAACGCCCATAACGCATGCTGCGCCAGCAGGTATTACAAAGGTTTTAACAACATCAAGGTTAGCACCGCTATACTTCTTCAATGCCATATGGTTCAACACAGCCATCATGAAACCATAAAAAGCATTGGCCAGTACAACTGCAAAGATATTCAAATGGAATATCTCTAACATTGCCACTAAGAATACAATCTGAGCCACCAATGCAATCGCTGCATTACGTACCGGAATACGCATCTGGTTAATACCCTGTAACAAACCATTGGACAAGGTGGACCAGGAGAAGAAAATAATTGGAATTGCTCCTATTTGCATCATATATGCACTGGTAATATCCGAATCCATGAACAACAGTTGCATAATCGGACCACCTAAAACAGCCATACCGATCGTGCATGGGAATGCAATCAGCATGATAAATCTGGTCGCCAATCGAATCCGTCGCTGCATCATCATAACGTTGCCTTCCTGATAAGCAGAAGCAAGAGAAGGAACACTGGATGCAGCCATAGCAGAAGCAATGGAAATCGGAACATTAATCAGAACAATATACTGTCCCGCAAACACGCCCCACCACTCAGAGATCTGATGTTTGTCGTATCCTTGAATATTAACGATATTCTTGAAAATCCCCTGGTCAATAATGGCACTGACATTGTACAAGGTAGTACTAAGAAGCACCGGTACAATGGTCAACACCAAAACCTTCATGATATTGCCATAGGTTTCCACCCCGCTATGACGATCTCGACGCATCTTTTTCTTGATAACACGGCGATAAATCAAAATCATAAAGGTCATGAAAAGAAGTGCAAATACTGCACCAATAGCAGTTCCCGTAGTGCCGCCGGCAGCACCATAAGCGGCGGCAATTCCAGCCTGATCACCTAATACGGCACCTACTCGACTACCATAAGAAAACAGATAGTATGCAGCTACTACACTGACAATGGCATTCACAATCTGTTCTAGAATCTGGGAGAACGCGCTAGGCACCATGGTATGTAATCCCTGGAAGAAACCACGCATGACGCCCACAATAGCAACCACCAGCAGAACCGGTGCCAAAATCCGCAATGCAATGGCAGAAAGCGGAGTTTGCAGGACGGTTCCACAGAAGAAATCTGCGCCCAAGAATACAATAAGCATTGCAATGGTTCCTGTGGTGCATGCAAAAAACAACGCTCCCTTAAACACACGCCATGCATTCTTGTATTCCTTGTTAGCCATACGTGTAGCAACCAACTTAGATACCGCAAGAGGAATGCTATAGGAAGATAAAATCAATATGATATTGTACACTTCATATGCGGTTCCATAGCAGTCATTACCAGTCTTACCAATAATGGCAGTCAATGGTGATCGATATAATAAACCAATCACTCGACTGATAATGGATGCAATGGCCAAAATCGAGCCTTGCATCAAAAAGTTGGAATCCGTTCGTTTCTTTCGTTCCATAGTCTAGTTTTTATTTCTTGAATTCATCTACAGTTGCATAAAATTGATTCTCATCTGCATGCTGATTCTCGATCAAGCATACCCATGTCTGGCCAGGATTAATCTGAATCTCATTGCCAGCCTTGTCATAATAATGAGTCTGGCCAAGGTACTCCTCTTCCCAGGTAACATCAATCATTTTGCCATTGGTAAAATACTTTCCTTCGCCGGTTCCGTCTACGTTGAGGTTCAGATACTGCGTACCGTCATAGATAGAGCTTGGAACATTCTTAAACAGAATATTCTTAACAGCAACCTGCTCACCATCAATGGCATCAATCTGTTTCTCACCAAACTCATAACGCTCATATAAACCGGTCTCGGAATTATAAATAAAATATGGATGATTATCCTGGAAGTACAACTGGATTGCCTGGCAATCAGCTCCATCCTCTAACTTATTCTCCTGCTTTGCAAACTGGAAATATCCATGATAACTATCATCATAGGAATTGGCATAACCCTTAATCTCCATGCCCTTCTTAATACCTTCGCCGGTAGCATAAGCATTATGAGGCGCCTTCTTATCAGAGGAACGGAAGAAAACAGTTTCGCTAACTGCTCCATCCAGACCACTCAAGTTATCTACGAAACCGGTCTCCAAAACAGCAAGAGCATGGATACTCTGGCCATAGTGTACGTAGATTGCCTTAAACTCATTGGCGATAAATGCGTAATATGGACGGCAGCTACGAACATTACCAATCTTCTCTAAAGAAAAAGCGGTATTCTGATCATAAATCGCCATCATACGGGTAATACCACCTTCTACCGGGCACTCATACAACACGCCGGCCTGGTTCAGTCCGTACTGCGGACGAGCGATGGAAGTATTCTCTGTCATAATAGCAACCGGACGAAGTCTGGCTTCTTCTTCAGTCTCAACCGGAAGACCGGTTAACACACTATAAAATCCATCATCTTCTACTACTTCTTCGGTAGTTTCTGCTTCCTGTGTATTATCTGCTTCTGCAGGCTCTTCTGCTGCATCTTTTGCTCCACATGCCACCATTGACAATGTCAATGCCCCAACAAGACATGCACTAGCAAGTCGTTTCCAATTCTTCATGTTTTGTCCCTCCTAGTTTTCCTTGGAATCTCTATTTATATGCAAAGCATCCAGGATTTCATCCTGGCGCTTTTCCATATCCAATCGTTCTGCTTCCTCCATATGATCATAGCCCATAAGATGAAGCATACTATGCGCGATCAAAAAAGCATATTCACGCTTAACGGAATGTCCAAACTCCTCTGCCTGCACAAGCACCTTGGGAATACAGATTACGATATCTCCCAAAATACATTCGCCACTATCCGGATTAAAGATATCATCATCCTCAGTTATTTCGGAGAAATCTCCCGGAGCAGGAAAATCTAACAACGGAAAAGATAACACATCTGTCGGACGATCCATCTCTCGAAAATCACGATTCAATTCCTGAATCTCATCCAATCCCGTCAACGTTAATGACAACTCTGCTTCATAAGGAAATTCTTCATGGGCAAGGGCACCTGCCACAACATCCTTCGCAACCTGTTTATAATCAAAGGAAAATGGTACATCCATCTCTTCTTCTACAAACAATGTCATAATAAATCTCCCTCCCGCACCAAACGTTCTCGAATACGTAAAAACTGATTGATACTAATACCGGAATTATCATATATTCCATTATTAGAAAACTCATTCAACGTCTGATATATTACCATATCCTGATTCCATGCACTGGCCATGGTATCGGCTCCAAGCACCTCAATCTTGGTCACTAAGGCATCCACCATGTGAACAATGGCCGACTCCTTGGAACTTGGTAATCGATTAATTGCACCATACTCTTCCAGAATACTGATAACTTGTGGTGGGAAACAGTAATTGTAAGCGGTATCAACACCACTTTTTACTTGCACTCCCCCCAGCACTTTGCTCAGACGGTAATACAGGCCTCCGGCCATAGCAATATCCGCATTGGCACCGATTTCTCTTGCACAAATGCCAGCCAGTTTTGAAACCTTCTTGGCATGTTCGTATTCTTGTACGGAAAAGCGTCGAATATCCAACAACAATGGATAATCATCATCCAGCAAACGTTCATAGATTTCCTTTTCTTCCCGTCGGCTGCGATCCAGCATCCAACGATAGGCAATGGACACAAACAAGAAAATAAAAAGTGCAACACCGCCTACAAAAGGAGCTGTAGATAACGGCATGGATAAGAAAGCCAAATAGTAAAATACCAGCGTCAACAAAGCATATCCGCAAGACGCTAACAGTCCAAATACAATAGGATAACGTCCAAAGCTTCGCTTCATGGCATCAGCCAACATGGATCCAAATATAATTAACAAAATATAGCTATAGAACGTATAGATACTATAGTCACAGGTAATACACATAATGCAGGCTAGATATACACCTACACTTATGGCCAAAGTTCCTTCCAATACGGAATACAAAAAGAAAGGAATCAATATCATCGGGGCAAAAAAGCTGGGTACATAAGCGAAACCAATCACCAAGCTCCAACATAACAGCATCATAAAAAACAAACGTTGATAATTGGTGCCGTCATAATACAAATGATGTGTCTTACGATTGCGCATAAGACATAATAAAAAGTATCCAAAATAAATAATATGAATAACGCCCAGACAGAAAATCTCATCCCACAGGATACGATTCTTGACGGCAAAGAATATAATGCCGGCAATGCAAGAAATAAATATACCTGTCAGATAAAGTTTGCGATAAACGGGCACTTGTTCTTCACGTAGTTCCATCATGATCGTCCTGCCTTATTCTTCTTAGATTGCTGACGTTCCTGCTTCTTTTCGTATTCTTCATAAGCCGTAACAATCTTCTGTACCAAAGGATGACGAACAACATCCGCCCCTGTCAGATTACAGAAAGCAATATCATCCACCTTGGATAATACCTTAGTAGCAATATCCAATCCGGATACCACATCCTTCGGCAAATCCTTCTGGGTTTGATCACCGGTGATGACACATTTGGAGCCAAAACCAATACGAGTCAAAAACATCTTCATCTGTGCAGGCGTGGTATTCTGGGCCTCGTCAAGAATAATGAAGGCATTATCCAAGGTACGACCACGCATATAGGCAAGAGGTGCAACCTCAATCAAGCCTTTTTCCATATTACGCTGAAAGCTATCTGCTCCCATAATCTGATACAGTGCATCATACAAAGGTCTTAAATATGGATCTACCTTGCTCTGCAGATCGCCAGGCAGGAAACCTAACTTCTCACCAGCTTCAATGGCCGGACGTGTCAGAATAATACGGCTGACTTCTTCGGATTGAAAAGCGGTAATTGCCATTGCCATTGCAAGATAAGTCTTACCGGTACCGGCTGGGCCGATACCAAAGGTAATCATCTGATTGCGAATAGCATCCACATACTTCTTCTGACCGATTGTCTTGGGCTTAACCGGTTTGCCTGAAATGGTATGACAGATGGTATCACCATCAATTTCTAACATGTCATGATTCTGTATGGATTCCTTAAGATGAATCGCATAATTAACATTCTGATCCGTAATCTCATTCCCCCGCTTAGATAATTCATATAATTCCATCAAAATATCTCTGGCCGTCGTCACACAAGAAGAAGCACCGCTAAGCTTAAGACCGTCGCCTCTTGCAGTAATCTGCACGGAAAGGACACGCTCAATCTTCTTTAAATGACGATCAAACTGGCCAAAAATATTTGATTGATGATCCGTTGGAATATCCAACGTTAGTTCCTTGTCGCTCATACTGCTCCTTCTTGGGTCCAATTACATTAGTTCAGCATAAATCATTGTTGGCTTTGCAACAAAAGAATCAGAGAATTCATAAGCACCCAATACTTCTTTGGATGCAGCTTCTGCAGCCTCTGCTGTCTGCGCGTAAATGGTACAAAGAGAATCACCCTTCTTTACTTCATCGCCAATCTTCTTACGCAAAATGCAGCCAACAGATAAATCGATATCGCTTTCCTTGGTTGCACGGCCGCCACCTAATAACATGGATGCATGACCAATTGGGCGAGCCTCTAATGTCTTAACATATCCATCGCAAGGAGCTGCAACTTCAACAACAACCGGCGCTAATGGCAACTTGGAAGGATCATCCACATAGCTTGGGTCACCGCCCTGAGCCGCTACGAATTCACGTAACTTCTGTAGTGCGTTACCATTTGCAATGGTTTCCTTCATCTTAGCCAATGCATCCTCTTCACTGTCTGCTTTGCCAGCCAATAAGAGCATATGCTTACCAAGGGCATAAACGACCTCCAGGAAGTCATCAGGTCCATTTCCCTTCAAGGTTTCAATTGCTTCAAGAACTTCTACGCTATTACCAACAGCATTGCCAAGAGGCTGGTCCATGTTAGTAATAAGCGCATGGGTCTGCTTACCAGCGCCTTTACCAATATCAACCATAATCTGCGCCAAAGCACGAGCATCCTCTGCATTCTCCATGAATGCACCGTTACCAACCTTAACATCCAAAACAATAGCATCACTGCCGGATGCCAACTTCTTGCTCATAATACTACTTGCAATCAAAGACTTTTGATTGACGCAAGCAGTAGTATCACGAAGGGCGTACAACTTCTTATCTGCCGGAGCAAGATTGGCTGTCTGCCCCGCAACTGCAATACCAATATTATTTACGTTATCCTTGAATGTTTCCTCAGAAATAGATGTGGAAAAACCAGGGAAACACTCCAGCTTATCAATGGTTCCACCGGTATGTCCCAAGCCACGACCGGACATCTTGGCAACCGGTACACCCAAGGATGCAACGATTGGTCCTAATGCCATGGTTGTCTTGTCACCAACACCACCGGTACTGTGCTTGTCTACCTTAACGCCGCTGATACCGGACAAATCCAATACATCACCGGAATCACGCATAGCCATGGTCAATGTAATGGTTTCATCCATGGTCATTCCCCGGAAATAAATCGCCATACACATTGCAGACATCTGATAATCCGGAATCTCACCTTTGGTGTATCCCGAAATCATCCACTGGATTTCTTCTGCTGTCAGCATTTCGCCATTTTTCTTCTTTTCAATTAGGTCTACCATTCGCATAGTAGCAATACCTCCTAAGTTCTATTTATGGTATGGTTCATGGTTTCGAATACGAAAGCCACGATAGATTTGTTCTAGTAATACCACACGCATCAGCTGATGTGGGAATGTCATCTTGGAAAAACTAACCGCATATTGGCACCTGGAAAGTACCTCTTCTGAAAGTCCAAGAGAGCCACCTATAATATAAGTCACATGACTCATCCCCTGTTCTAAGCACCGTCCCATGTGTTCGGAAAAGCCTTCCGAGTCCATCATCTTACCTTTAATGGCAAGTGCAATGCACAAATCCTTATCCTTAATGTTGGATAAAATTCGCTTTCCTTCTTTCTCTTGAACGAGAGCAATTTCTCGATCCGAGGAGTTCTCTGTAGTCTTCTCATCAGCTACTTCAATAATCTCCATAGTGGCATATTTGGAAAGACGTTTCGTATACTCCGCTATCGCATCACGAAAATATGCTTCTTTAATTTTACCAACACAAATAATCGTTATCTTCATACAATTAAGGCTTGTAAATATAATTACATTGCAACACTTCACTGATTAAGTCATGACGATTAATGACAATAATCGAAAGTATATTATTCCCTTCCGGGACAACAATTGGTTCCGTATACTCAGCAGAATCAACAGTCGGAGTACTGCCATCCCAGGTATAGAATATCCGATCCTCCTCATTCTCTGCTGTAATGGTGATATATGTTTCTTCGTGGAAGGTTCCATTCATCGGAGATACTGTAGGATATCCCGGTGCCTTGTAAGAAATCTTGTATTCCTCCTTGGCTTCAAATCCGAACTTCCCATCTTCTGTTACACAGACGGCACGAACAGTTGTTACACCATCAGAAAGATAAATGCCCTTCTCGTTATCATAAAGCAGTCCGTCTTCCGGATTGGTTCCATCCAAAGAATAGTAAATGCTCTGGTTCTTCGGTGCAGACAAATATAGGACGATATCATCATCGTATTTGCCACCTTTTTCAGAGAAGCTTGGAGGCAATATAAGGGCTAAATTAATAATCTCCAATGACTGTTCATCCTTGGTATAGGTTGCCAGTTCCTCAATGGAATAATAATCACGATCCGCTTCGTAAATCTTACATAAGATTTCGAAGGCTTCATAGCAACTACTATCTTCAGATACCACAGCCAACAATTCCTTCTTGGCCTCTTCAAACTGCCCCAGACGATAATCCATACGTCCAAGGCCTAATCTGGCTTCTACTGTATCTTCGGAAGAAACAGCAACTCCATAATAGAATTGTGCAGAAGAATAATCCTTGGCTTCTTCGAACTTCGTCGCCTGCCTCATGTAATAAGTATAACTTGAACGATACATTGCCACAGAAACAAGCACAATAGAAATCAACAAAACCGCAAAAGCAGCAATAACAACACGTAAAGTAGTCTTATTACGACCACAAGTCTTTGTTTCTTTCTTCGATGAAGGCTCTTTATGAAGTTGTTTGTTCACAGCCTTGGGCTTGTCTTCTAAGATTGAAGGCAACACATCATCCAAAGCATTGTAGTCCGGCACAATCTGAATGGTCTTGCCACAATGCTCACAATATATGCTGCCCGTTGCAATCTCCTGCTTACAATTCGGACAAATCATACAAGTTCCTCAACATTAAACTTAGAATAATCCGGTAATCACTCCATCATCAGTAACATCAATTCCATAAGCCGCCGGCTTCTTAGGTAAGCCAGGCATGGTCATAATGCTGCCTAATACACAAACAACAAATCCTGCACCGGCAGAAGGATAAACCTCACGAACCGTGATACGGAATCCACTTGGTCGACCAAGAGCCTTGGCATTATCAGACAAGGAGTACTGTGTCTTGGCCATACATACCGGGCAATTGCCCATTCCTATCTCAGTCAAATGAGCTAACTCACGCTTGGCAGCAGGCGTATAATCAACACCATCTGCGCCGTAGATTTCACGAGCAACACGTTCAATCTTATCCTCTAAGGAGAGATCATCCGGATACAAAGTTTGGAAATTACTCTGTTTGTTTTCCAACACATCTAAGACTTTCTTAGCCAGTTCAATTCCGCCGTCTCCGCCCTTTTCCCAAACTTCGGAAAGAGCAAATTCACAGCCACGCTCCTCACAGAAGGAACGAACAAAGGATGTCTCTGCTTCGGTATCCGTAACAAAAGAATTCAAGGTAACAACAATCGGCACCTGATACTTTTGCAAGTTTTCAATATGCTTCTCCAGGTTCACAATGCCCTTTTTCAAAGCATCTAAGTTCTCCTGGGATAAGTCTTCTTTGGCAACGCCGCCATTGTACTTAAGAGCTCGAATAGTTGCCACCAAAACAACGGCATCCGGCTTCAAACCACCCATACGGCACTTAATATCAAAGAACTTCTCCGCACCAAGATCTGCGCCGAAACCAGCCTCTGTAACAGTAATATCAGCCAGTTTCATTGCTGCCTTGGTAGCACGAATGCTGTTACAACCGTGTGCAATATTAGCAAACGGGCCACCATGAACAATTGCAGGTGTATGCTCTAATGTCTGAATCACATTTGGCTTGATAGCGTCCTTAAGAAGTGCTGCCATAGCACCAACTGCATGCAAATCCTTAGCAGTTACAGGCTGACCTTCGAAGTTGTAAGCAACAATAATGCGGCCCAAACGTTCCTTCAAGTCCTTCATGTCTGTTGCCAAACAGAAAATCGCCATAATCTCAGACGCAACAGTAATTACAAAATGATCTTCACGAACAACACCATCTGCCTTGGCACCTAAACCAACTACGATGTTACGAAGGACACGGTCATTCATATCCTCGCAACGCTTCCAACAAATGGTACGTGTATCAATTCCAAGCTCATTGCCCTGCTGAATATGATTATCCAACAGTGCAGCCAATAAGTTATTGGCAGATGTAATGGCATGAAAATCGCCGGTAAAATGAAGATTCAAATCTTCCATTGGCACAACCTGCGCATATCCGCCACCGGCAGCGCCGCCCTTAATACCAAAACATGGTCCCAAAGAAGGTTCACGCAATGCTAACATTGCCTTTTTACCAAGCTTACCAAATGCCTGTCCCAAGCCAATACTGGTTGTGGTCTTGCCTTCCCCTGCAGGGGTAGGATTAATGGCAGTCACCAATACCAATTTGCCGTCTGGATTTGATTCAATCTTCTTCAGAAGTTCATCCGACAACTTTGCCTTGTACTTACCATACTGTTCAATGTCATCTGCCTCCACTCCATAAGGCTTCACCACATTAACAATTGGCTCCATGACTGCTTCCTGTGCAATTTGAATATCACTCTTCAACCTTACATCCTCCAACTTTCTTCCTACAATATTCTATAAATTATTGGGAATCTCCACTTCCCAGTAATTCCTCTAATTGCGGCGTAGTAAGCAAAACCTTACGAGGCTTGGTGCCTTCTTCCGGTCCTACAACGCCAAACTCTTCCAACTGATCCATAATACGTGCAGCACGGTTAAAACCAATCTTGAAATTGCGCTGCAGCATGCCGATGGACGCCTTTTCTTTATCTACAATCAATCTTGCGGAAGCCTCAAAATAGGAATCTCTATCATTATCAAATCCGCCTTCGCCACCGCCAATAGATGTTCCGCCGCCACCGGAAGGCATGGCCTCAATTTCACTGGTTACCTTGGACGCATGTTCCTTGGCCTCATCAGAAGGTTGGTTATTCTTCTTGATAAAATCAACAACTGCAGATACTTCGTTGTCGGAAACAAATGCCCCCTGAACTCGAAGTGGCTTGGTAAATCCCTGAGGATAGTACAACATATCACCCTTACCGAGGAGTTTCTCTGCACCACCCATATCCAAAATCGTACGGGAATCCACAGCAGAGCTAACCGCAAAAGCAATACGAGACGGCATGTTTGCCTTAATCAATCCGGTAATAACATCTACGGAAGGACGCTGTGTCGCAATTACCAGGTGAATACCTGCGGCACGGGCCAACTGAGCCAAACGGCAAATCGCTTCTTCCACTTCATTGGAAGCAACCATCATAAGGTCAGCCAACTCGTCAACGATGACTACAATCTGCGGCATCTTCGCCGTAGCAACATCCACAGAATTGCCATTGGCATCACTAACCGTTATAACGCCGTTATGAATCTTCTCGTTGTAGCCCTTCATGTCACGAACGCCGGCATCTGCAAACTTCTGATAACGATCCGTCATCTCTTTGACCGCCCAGTTCAATGCACCTGCAGCCTTCTTAGGATCCGTAACAACCGGACACAACAAATGTGGAATGCCGTTATATACAGACAGCTCAACCACCTTCGGATCAATCATAATAAACTTCACGTCATCCGGATGAGCCTTGTAAAGAATACTCATGATAATAGTATTGATACAAACAGACTTACCGGAACCGGTGGTACCTGCAATTAACACATGTGGCATCTTAGCAATATCTGCCACCATAACATTACCGCCAATATCACGACCAGCGGAAAAAGCAATCTTAGACTTGCTATTGGCAAATTCCTTGGATTCCATCAACTCACGGAAAGAAACCATAGTAACATCCTTATTCGGAACTTCGATACCAACAGCGGCCTTTCCAGGAATCGGAGCCTCGATTCGAATATCGCTGGCTGCCAGATTCAGCTTAATATCATCTGCAAGATTAACAATCTTGGATACTTTAACACCCATCTCCGGTTGCATCTCATAACGAGTAACTGCAGGTCCACAAGACACATCTGTAATTGTTACATTAACGCCAAAATTCTTGAGAGTCTGCTGCAACTTGTTGGCTGTTTCCTGCAAGGTCTGCTTGGAATTTCCGCCACCCTTATTGGTTGCCTGTTTCAAAAGGCTAATCGGCGGGAATTGATAGTCACCATGTGATTCCTGA
The DNA here is from genome assembly GCA_024690265.1 of Lachnospiraceae bacterium. Taxonomy (GTDB): domain Bacteria; phylum Bacillota; class Clostridia; order Lachnospirales; family Lachnospiraceae; genus XBD2001. The sequence goes on from JAILCW010000032.1 coordinate 21,137, forward strand.
TGAATTGCAATCTCTATCGGTTCTGCCGGTGCTTTCGGTACAGCGGCCTTGCTGGCAGCACGGGCACGAGCAGGCTTCGCCTCAGCCTTAGGCGCAGGTACAACAGGCTCTGCCGGTCTTTCTTCAGCGGGCATTTCCGGCTGATAAGTCTGAATCTTAGGTGCAGGACGAAGTACCGTCGGATGATCGGTACCATCAGACTTTAACGCCACGCGATTCACATCATCAGTCGTCAGATGCACCTCATTGACATTGTCGGAAGGACGATCCTCAGAAACAGAATCTACCAACAAGGTATCCATAGTAACTCCACGATAAGAGTCCTTGGTCTCCGTCTCTTCCTTCACCTCACGAGGAGTAACATCCTCATGAATACGCTCACGACGAGCAGCACGCTCCTGCTGGTATAATTCGCCACGCTTACGAGCGGTTCGCGCAGAACGCTTGATTCCCCGTAGTGCTGAACGCTCTGTTATAATAACCGCGCAAAGGATCGATCCGATGATGGTAATTACATAGGCGCCAACCAGGCCAAATCCCATATATAACAAGCCTGCAAATAATCCACCAATAAAGCCTCCACCGATTTTGAACTCAAATCCATTATGATATGCCACAATCGCACCAACGGTAGCGCTCTCATGGGTTAATAGTTCGATGAAGGTACAAACCAAAACCAAAGCCATCACCATGGCAATTAATTTTGCAATAGCAAGGGTATTATCTCGATTCGAAGCGAAAAAGAATGTTCCAAGCAAAAATGCAATTGGAAAAACATACGCCAATAAACCAATAACACCGAACACAAAGGAACTAACGGCATTGCCAACGATTCCACCAAAGCCGAAATTACTCAAAAGTAAAATCAAAGAAATAGCAAGAGCTGCCCATAAAATCACTTCCGTACGAATACGATTCTTCTGCTCCAAGCCCTCCTCGATATAAACATCCTGACGCTTCTTCGCAGAATTTGTCTTCTGGGAAGAGGCACGTTTCGCAGTACTACGTGAGGTTGACTTACGAGTTGTATTCTTCGTTGTACTCTTCGCTGTATTCTGTTTTCTTGCGTTAGAAGAATTCGTTGCCATGTTCCATTTCCTATCTCA
>JAILCW010000114.1 GCA_024690265.1 Lachnospiraceae bacterium
TTGGAGCAAAGTGAAGGAGCAGAAGCCGAAACTGGTGGTGTTGGACATCATGCTTCCGGGAGAGGATGGCATCAGTATTCTGAAGAAACTGAAGGCCAATCACGATACCGAGCATATCCCGGTGATCATGGCTACAGCAAAAGGTAGCGAGTACGATACGGTGATAGGGCTGGACAGCGGAGCAGATGACTATCTAGTGAAGCCCTTCGGCATGATGGAGATGGTGTCACGGATTCGGGCTGTGTTACGACGTAGCACGCCGGTTAGAGAAAACAGCTGCATTCGCTGTGAGGGCATCTGTATCGACGAGAGCAAACATAAGGTGATTGTGGACGATAAGCCAATTATCCTCACGTTAAAAGAATATGAACTATTGAAGCTTCTTGCTAAGCATCCTCAGCAGGTATTTACCAGGGAACAGCTATTATTATCCGTTTGGGGCAATGATTATGCAGGAGAAACTCGGACGGTGGATGTGCACATCGGGACCTTGAGAACCAAGTTAGGAGCCTATGGTGATAGCATCCAGACTGTTCGCGGTGTGGGATATAAGATGGAGGTGGACAATCATGAGTAAGCGTATTTTCAACTCCATATGGACGGCATCAATGGTGGTACTACTGGCGTCGCTATTGAAGCGCATTCAAATACAGAAGCTTCAGCATAAAAGAGATCGGGCAGAGATTGAAAAAGCAGCTTTGATACGCCAGGAATTCACAGCCAATGTCTCTCACGAGTTAAAAACGCCATTGCATGCCATTTCCGGTTATGCGGAGCTGTTGGAGCAGGGCATGGTGGAGGAGGCGGATATCAAGCCCTTTGCAGGGAAGATTCGGGAAGAATCGGAGCGCCTAACGCAATTGGTGGAGGATATCATCGACCTATCCAAGCTGGATAGCGGCGGTGGGGGACTACAACTGGAGGACTGCGACCTGTATCGCATTGTGTTAAAAGCGGCCAATAATCTAGAATCCGAGGCCAAGGCAGCAGGGGTGAAGGTGCGGATTCATGGGGATGGCGCAAGACTACAGAGCAATCAACAGCTTCTGTATAGTATCGTGTACAACCTCTGCGATAACGCCATCAAGTACAACCGAAGGAATGGAAAGGTATTGATGGAAGTCTATTCCACCCCTAGAGAGACCTTGCTGCGGGTGACGGATACGGGAATCGGAATTCCGGAAGAGAGCTTCGAACGAATCTACGAGCGCTTTTACCGCGTGGACAAGAGCCGAAGCAAAGAAGTGGGCGGAACTGGACTGGGGCTCTCCATCGTAAAGCATGCGGTGTTGATCTTAGGTGGCAAGATTGAAGTAAAGAGTGAGATGGGGCTGGGGACGGAGTTCTCCGTAATCCTGCCCAATCAGTGGAGAAAAGTAGATGAATGTGCATAACATCCTGAATCTAATCGGAGGCCTGAGTCTGTTCCTATTTGGAATGACCCTAATGGGACAGGGGCTGGAGCGAAGAGCAGGAACGCGATTAAAAGAATTGTTGGGAAGACTGACCACCAATCGATGGGTGGGGCTGCTTACCGGACTAGTAGTAACAGCGGTAATCCAAAGCTCCTCTGCGACTACTGTAATGGTAGTTGGATTTGTAAATTCCGGGCTCATGACTCTGCGTCAAGCCATTAATGTGATTATTGGGGCTAATGTTGGAACTACATTTACCGCTTGGATTCTAAGCTTATCCGGAATCAGTAGTGATAATCTGCTGGTCAGCCTATTGAAGCCGGCGATGTTTACGCCAATTTTGGCGCTGATTGGAATCATCCTTTTCATGTTTGTGAAGGATGCGAAGCGCAAAGATACCGGCATGATTCTTCTTAGTTTTGCAACGTTGATGTTCGGTATGGAGATGATGTCTGGTGCAGTGTCAGGGCTGCGAGATGTGCCGGAGTTTCGGAACTTGTTCTTGGCGTTCTCTAATCCGGTACTTGGCGTGTTGGCCGGGGCAGTGTTGACGGCGATTATCCAATCCAGTTCAGCATCTGTGGGTATTCTACAAGCATTGGCATCCACGGGGGCAGTAACCTATGGAGCAGCAATCCCGATTATCATGGGGCAGAACATCGGTACCTGTGTGACAGCCATGATTTCCTCTGTTGGGGCAAATAAGAATGCGAAGAGGGCAGCGTTGGTGCACTTATGCTTTAACGTGATAGGAACTATGGTGTGGTTATTCGTGTTCTGCATCATAAAGCTGGTGGCGGTTCCTGTGGTGTTGGGAGAATCGGCAACTTTGATGGGCATCGCCCTGTGCCACTCACTATTTAACATTTTATGCATGGTGCTGATGCTCCCACTAGCAGGTGTTATGGAACAGTTGGTTAAACGGATGATTCCGGGAGAAGAGGTGCCTTATGATGATTGTAGTATTAATACTAGGATTTATAGCGCTGATTAAGGGCTCGGACGTGGCCTTCGCCATAATGAGATAGATCTGCAAGAATTGCGATGTGATTACACTTTGGATGTGATATAATGATGTTACAGATTTTTGTAGGGGTTTACAAGTATATAGAAGGAGGTAATCTACTATGTTTGAACAGGTAAAATTAGACTATGCAACTAACGGACTTGAGCCACACATCGATCAGACAACCATCGAGACGCATCATGGCAAGCATCATGCGACTTATACCAAGAACTTCAACGACTTGGTTGAGAAGGCTGGCCTGACCGGCAAGACGGCGGAAGAGATTCTGGGTAACCTGGGAGCAGTTGCGGATGAGACGGTACGCCAGGGCCTGAAGAATCAGGGTGGTGGATACTACAACCACAACCTGTACTTCGAGTTGTTCTCTCCAAGTCCTGCCAAGGCTCCAACAGGCAAGCTAGCAGATGCTATCAATGAGAAGTTCGGAAGTTTGGAGGCTTGCAAGGATGAGATTAGCGCATTGGCAGCAGCACAGTTTGGCTCCGGTTGGGCATGGCTGTCCACGGACAAGGCTGGCAAGCTCTACGTGTCCAAGTCCTTGAATCAAGATAATCCAATCTCCGAAGGAACCGGACAGATTCCATTGATTGCGTTGGATGTATGGGAGCATGCATATTATCTGAAGTACAAGAACCTTCGCCCGGACTACATCAAGGCTTTTTGGGAAGTCCTTGACTGGAAGAAGGTAGAGGCAAGATACGAGAGTATCGTAGGATAGTGCCTGTCACCGTTACAGGAATGTTACAAGAGCTTGTCGATAGCGACAAGCTCTTTTTATTTGACGGGAAAAGGCCCAGCGTGCTAAAATTCGTTGGAAAAAGTGCCTGTCACAGTTACAAGTGCTTAACAGATGTTGAACCAGTGGAAACGGCAGAAGTGGAGAACGAGAGTACACCAGTTGCAACTCCGGAAGAAAGAAACATCATTGAGTACAACAGCGGATACAATTTATTTGTTGTGGTTGCCGTTGTTGTCGTTGTGCTAGTTGTAATGACAGTCGTTCTGTGTGTAGTTCTTGTAATGCTACATAAGACAAAGGGATAGAAAGGGTGAAATAATATGTATAATATATGTGTAATATTGTTAACTGTAACTTGGGTAGACTCGTCGAAAGGAACATTGGAAGAACGCCTTGCTATGGGATTACTGATTATAGCTATTGTTCTTTTCCCTAGTATTACTAAATGGATGAAAAATCGTGAAGAAGAGAGAAAAACTACCAGACAAAATTAAAAAGAAGAATAAGCTTTTTGTAAAACCATTCTTACTCATTTTGTTCCTTGTTTTCTTCTGTGCTGCATTTGTATCAGGAAGGAAAGATTTTGAACCATCTGAGAGTGAGCCT
>JAILCW010000143.1 GCA_024690265.1 Lachnospiraceae bacterium
TACGCCGGTCCACTGGCAATCATGTCCAGAGGATCTCCTACGATATCAGAGAGCACCACACTAAATACTTTGGCCGGTGCACATGCCAGTGCAAAACGACCGCCCTTTACCTGGCTTAAGCGCTTACGAATGGTGTTCATCTCGACGATGTCTGCGCCGCTGGCCAGCAATTGCTTGGTGATATCCTGAAGCTCATCCCCCGGAATCAGAGGCAGCTCAAACAAAGCGCTGCCGCCGCCAGATAACAAGAAGATAACCGTATCCCCTTCTCCCAGGCCTTCCACCATCTCAAGGGCACGCCTGGTCGCCTTGAAGCTATTCTCGTCCGGAACCGGATGGCCTGCTTCATAGCACTCGATGCCTTCCAATGGATGCTTTACGTGGTCATACTTGGTAACCACGATGCCGGCGTCCACTCTTTTCAACACATTCTGCGCCGCAGCGGCCATCTGCCAGGCTGCCTTGCCGGCAGCAACCAAAACCACTTTGCCCTCCCCATAGGAGTAGTTGCGAAGAGCTCTGGATACTGCCTCATCCGGCAAAACTGCTTTGATGGTATTTTCTACGATATAGTTGATGTCTTGTCTCAACTTTTGGTTCATGAAACCACCTCAATGATTAATGTAAAACTAGGCTCAAAATCGCGATCTCAACGATTGCTGCAATACCCATAATGAGTGTTGCGGTTGTCCAGGTCTTGTAACCACGATCCGGTGACATAGCACCGAAGTTGGTAACAACCCAGAAGTAAGAGTCGTTTGCATGAGATACGGTCATAGCACCTGCACCGATTGCCATACATACTAAGCTAATCTGAACCGGTGTAACAAATCCCAGTACCGGAAGCAAAGGAGCTACGATACCTGCGGTTGTTGTAAGTGCAACAGTAGAAGAACCCTGTGCAGACTTCAAGATTGCGGACAACAGGAATGGGAAGAAAATTCCCATTACACTGAGTACGGTTGCATGCTCGGAGATGTAAGTAACCATGTCAGAGGATGCAATCACCTTACCAAGTACACCACCTGCTGCAGTGATGAAAAGGATTGGTCCAACTGTCTTTAAGGTATCATTACAAATGTCATAGAAATCCTTCGTCTTGCCAGCGCCTGCTAACTGAATTGCTGCAAAAACAGTACCAACTGCCAGTGCGATAATTGGAGTTCCAAGGAACTTGCAAAGAATTGCAACAGTGCCTGTCCATTTTGCCATAGATGCAATGGATGATAAAGCCATCAGAATAATTGGAACAATAATTGGTGCCAATGCCATGAAGCCATTTGGAAGCTTACCAAACTCTGCCACCAACTCTTCATAAGTCTTGGTTACTTCAGCCATATCGCCTTCATCGTCAGCCTTAACCTTGGTTCCGATGTGCTTTGCATAGATATAAGCTGCAATGAGTGGGAAGATGGAGCACAGAACACCAAGTCCCATAACTAACAATAAATTGTCACCAATTCCCAAGGTGTTTGCTGCTGCAATTGGGCCCGGGGTAGGTGGGATAAATACGTGAGATGCAAACAAACCTGCTGCCAAGCCAACAGTCATAGCAACGGAAGATGCTGCTGTTCTCTTAACCAATGCTTTACGAATCGGGTTCAAAATAACGAAACCGGAATCGCAGAATACAGGGATGGAAACAACCCAGCCCATAAGCTCCATTGCCAGTACCGGGCGCTTCTTGCCAACCAACTTAATTACCATGTCAGCTAACTTCAATGCTGCGCCTGTTTTCTCCAGAATGCTACCAATCAGTGCACCCAGGATAATAACGATACCGATGGATGTGAAGGTTCCGGAAAAGCCCTGTCCGATTACTGTTGCAATACCGGACTTGGTTGTGCCGTCCTCCAATGTTGTGTCTACCAATGGAATACCTGCTAATAACCCCAATACCAACGAGATACACATGATAGAAATAAATGGATGAATCTTGAACTTAGAGATCATGACAATCATTAATACGATTGCCAAAATGAAGATGATAATTAACGGAAATCCTGTCATGGAACCGCTCCCCCTTTCTGGTATGTTGATAAGTTACCTTCATGTTTATGATAGTCGAGAGCGGTTTGGGAATTCATGTTTTGAAATGACAAATAATATTTAAAAATTTGTGTTGTAAACACAACACCTTATATTGTGTCTTTGTTCAAACGTCGAACCATATATGCGTAGAATCCCTCCAAAAAACTGCGGTCAGAGGCATTGAGCATAGGATCTACATTAAACAATTCCTTGTACTTATTGTATCGATAAACCAATGTATTCTTGTGGATAAATAGTCGCTTGGCTGCCTTGCTAAAGTTATAGTTACAACAAATCAAAGCCCCCATGGATTCGATGAATTCCTCCATCTTACCCTGCGGGAAGCGACTTTCATAGATATAAAACATATTGGACATATCACGCATAGACACTGTGGAATACACATATTCCCCCACGTGATCATAGAAGAAAACGGCACGTTCCTGGCTTTTGACATGCTCCTGAAGCCAGCGACAATGACGATAAGAATAATAATAGCGAGCATAGGTATCCTGAAAGCTTCCGATGTAGAATCGAGCCGTGGTATCCAGCTCATTCATCCATCGAAGCACAGGGCTTAGATACTCGCCGATGATGTATTTGTAATCGGAAAACAATGCATCCACCGTATCCGGCATAGTCTTAAAAATAATGACCCGCTGGTCATCAAGTGCCAGGGATACATCCTTCAAGGTATGATAAGGGCTCTTCTTCAACTTGGTCAAAAAGTCCGATGCACTCCCCGACTCCAGGGCAACGAGAATCGGAATACGAATGCGCTCCTCCGGATAGCCCAGTTCCTCGGCCAATTCTCGCATCTCATTGGCATCGGCATACTCCACCTCTGTTAGCATATGGATGAAGCGTTCCTTGCGATTCTCACGATGACGTGCCTGCTCCTGCTGCTTCTCGTAGCGTAGCATGGACTGCATAGCCATCTTAATCATGAGGGCCACGGAGCGAATCTCCTCCGGCTCACCGGTAACACCCACAACACCCTCCCGGTGTCCGTCCAGCTCAATTACCATATTGATACCCGGTAAAACATTGGGATAGGACTCTGTCAGGGTGGTATCCACAATATCATCCCCACCATGAACAATACGATAGGCAATCTCGTGATACTGGCCCACGCGCTCCGGATTACGGCTGGCGATAATCACGCCCTCCTCATCCATGATATTCACGTTGTATTCCGTATATTCCGTCACCTGCTCGATGAACTTCGTCGCCAATGTTCTGCTAATCATTGTATTCCCCCAAACCAGAGCTTGCTACTCCTTGTCCACGTATCTCATGCGGATCTTCTCTATATCACTATAGCATGCAAGGAATGCATCCACGATTGCCGGTGAAAACTGCTCCCCGCGCTGATCCACAATCTCCTGCTTTGCCTCCGTTGGTGCCCAGGCGTCTTTGTAGGAACGTCTGCTGGTCAATGCATCATACACATCTGTAACTGCAACAATCTGTGCATAAATCGAAATCTCATCCCCCTTCAGATGAGATGGATAACCGGTTCCATCCCAGCGTTCATGGTGTTGCAACGCAATGATTCGGGCCATCTCCATAATCTTGCCTTCGGAATTGGCCAACAGATCCCAGCCATATTGAGCGTGCATTTTCACCTTCTCATACTCTTCATCCGTCAGCTTCCCCGGCTTGCCAAGGATATCCTGACTCACCAGAAGCTTGCCTATGTCATGCATCATGGCTGCCATACGAATGGTCTCAATATCCTCCGGATCATCCAACACACGCTGTGCCAGTAATCGGCTGTATTCCGCTACACGTCGAATGTGCTGTCCCGTCTCGCCAGACTTGGCCTCCGAAATTTCAGACAGAGTGACAATGATACCCTCCTGACTCTCGTGCAGTTCCGTCATATAGGACAGCTTCTTGTCAATTTCCTTGGCCTCGGAAAAGCTCAGTTTCATATAACCGGCAGCAAATGCACTGGTAAGGATTGCGATGGTATCCAGCCACATCAGATTGGTAACATCCACTTGCTCTGCTACCAACTGCGGGAAGATATAATATGCGCCATATAACAAATCCAATACAAAGAACAGCCCTACCAAATAAAAAAAGATGCGCTTCCACTGAATCGTGTGCAAACGCAACACATATTCCAATTCTTTCCGTTGAATCAAATACACAATCACTTGTAGTGCTACATAAATCACAAAATAGGACCAGGGAGAAACGGAAAGCACACTAGACAAGTGCTCGATGCACACGTATTCCATATAAATGGTTGCACCGATAAAGTTCCACAAACCGGTGTACTTGGCGAATAGCATGCCTCCGATATGTACCAGCAGGCAATCCAGTAAAACAGCATATGGCACAAAAACAAGCACGTTATTCTCGAGCATCTCCAAGCTCCCAACTGCCGTCGTATAGGTTTTTACCAGGAAGATCTCTCCTAATATAGAAATAAATGCACTGGAAACTAGGAAGAGTATAAAGAAGCCTAAAACCCGGTTGCGCTTAATACTCTTCTCAGACTTTCCAAGCATGAAAGTGTTCATGGATGCAAACCAAAGCGCTGCCACAATTTTGGGCCAATATGAATAAATGATATCCTGCATTCGTATCCCCTATCATTTTTATTATTGTATTTTTTACCTTTCTACTATACCGCAATTCCTTTTTTTGTTCCAATGGTTATAACGAACTGTAAAAGCAATCTCCCTCGTTTCCATGTTTTTACTTGTACAATTTGCACAATTTGTTCAACATTTTTTATACACTTTTACTGTTGCAAAGATTTTTACAAATAACTAGAATTGCATTTGTGATTTAATTGTGCAAAATTAATCAATACTTTTAAATAATCTACAACTTCACATTATTTCATTGGCAAACCCGGGGAAATCCGGCGGCGCAAAGCTATAGGGCCTTCACTGGCAGCCAGCTATACTAATTCGCATCGGCCATAATGTTCGATGTTTTTTTAGTTAGAAATAATTGTATTGCAATGAGGATTTCAGAGGAACATCATGGTATCGAAAGCATGCAACCTAACTAAAAAAGCACCGCGCATATTATTGGACGTCGATACGTTACAATACGCATACCAACCTATCTTTGATATTCGAACCGGCAAGGTTTTTGGTTACGAAGCACTCATGCGTCCGGAGGGCTACTCTCCCATGGACATTATCGAAGCTTACACCGAAGCCAATCAACTCGACTTCATCGAGGAAACTTCCATCTTATACGGAACAAAATACTTTCTGGAAGCAGGATTAGAAGGCTATTTATTTATCAATTCCTTTACAAATGCTTGCATGTCTCCGGAAGGTGCAATCCGCGCCGCCGAAATGGGTGGTCAGGAAATGGCTCACCGCCTTGTTTTTGAAATCCTTGAATACGGCAAGGTGGATCCTGAAATCTGGCTTCATAAGAAGGAATCGGCAGAACGCTTCGGTTCTTGTCCGCTCTATGCCATTGACGACTACGGTACCGGTGAGAACCAGAATTACGAATGCATAGACTTTTTCCAGCCGGACATCATCAAAATTGATCGACACTTCATTCATAACATTAATTCAGATGAGCATAACCAGCAAATTGTGTCAGACATGGTTTCAAATTTTCATAAGAAAGGAATTATGGTACTGGCAGAAGGCGTAGAAACCAAGGAAGAATACGAGTATCTCCTTGGCATGGGCATAGATCTCATGCAAGGCTACTATCTGGGGAAACCCAAAATCTATTCCAAGAAAAGGGGTAACTCTTTGCCAAAGGCAAATAGTCATATAAATATTGTGGAGGAAGAAAGACATATGAGTAACAAATCTAACAAAGCGAAACGAAAGCGTAAAGGTAATTTTTTACAATCAATTACCTTCCAGAATATCATTGTATATGCCCTTATCCTAGCTGCTTTCATTCTATACGCAGTCAGCAACAACAGCGCCATGAAAAGTGTAAAATCCCAGGCTCTTCTTGCCAGCGAGAATCAGTTGACATGCGCAACCCAGGTTGCTGCTTTGGAAAAGGATATCATCACCATTTCTGCTGAAGTAAACAAGACTCTGGGTCAGATGGAAGGCGGCACCAAGGTTAGTTCTGCTGACTTCGGTGTATTCGACAGTGCGGTATTGGATACTTCCACTCGTCTGGATTATCTGGATACCTCTTTGCTGGCCACTAACTTAGGCAATGGCGAAGAACGTATCTCTGCCCTTCGTACCAGTGTAGAAGCATATGTAGATACTGCTACCAAGTTGAAAAACGCTATATTAAAGGAAGATTTGAAGGGAGCTATCAGCTACGTTTCCGGTGATTACGGTGTAAGCTTTGATAATTCCAAGGCTGCAATTCTTGACATTAATAATGGTATTTCCGAATTAAATGAAGGCTTTAGTTCCTACATGGATACTTACATTGCCTCCGTTACCAGCAAAGGTAATGTGCTGATGGCCGTTGTGGTTGTTGTCATTATTTTCAGCTTTATTCTAAGCTACATCCGTATCAACACAACCATTAAAAGAATCTCCAACGAGTTGGATACCATCATTGCCAATATCAATGACGGTAAGGGTGATTTAACTGCCCGCATTCAGTCTAAGACTAAGACCGAGCTTGCAATCATTGCTAACGGAATCAATGAATTTATTGGTACCCTGCAGACTGTGATTAAGGATGTCAAGGATGGTGCCACCGTGCTCTCTTCCTCTTCGGAGAACATGATTGGCCGTATCAAAAGTGCATCTGATAATGTAACAAACACTTCTGCTGCTATGGAAGAGTTGGCTGCTTCTATGGAAAACGTTGCTTCTGCCGCAGGAGAATTAACCGACCAGTTAACTTCCGTACGTGAAGCTACCGAAGAAATCAATGCAGAAGTTGGCTCTGGCACCGTAAAAGCCAACGAGATCAAGATTGCTGCCGATGCCATCAAGCAGGAAGCTACCAATAAGAAGGAAAACACCGGTGCTAAGATGGAAGAACTCTCCAGTGTTCTCGAAGCTTCTGTTCGTGAATCTGAGCAAGTAGACCAGATCAACGACTTAACAAATGAAATCTTAAACATTGCCAGCAAAACCAACCTGTTAGCATTGAATGCTTCCATTGAAGCTGCCCGTGCAGGCGAGGCTGGCCGTGGTTTTGCCGTTGTCGCAGATGAAATCAGTACCTTGGCTTCCAACTCCAAGGATACCGCTGGCAACATTCAGGAAATCGCAGATCGTGTCACCACTGCAGTAAAAGACTTGGCAGACAATGCGAACCTGGTAATCAACTTTATTAATGAAACTGTTTTGGGTGACTACGATGCCTTCGTGGAAACCGGTGTCAAATACGAAGCTACCGCAGAGTTGATTGAGCAGATGTTGGGTGCCTTCTCTAGCAAGGCTGACAACCTGAACCTCGTTATGGATGAAATGTCTGACCGTATTTCCGCCATTTCCAGCTCCGTTCAGGAAAGCTCCAATGCCATCAACATGTCCGCTTCTGCTGCTACAGAGATTGTTGGCGAGATTCAGGGTATCAATGAAGCCATGGATCAGAATAATGAAGTGACCATTCAGTTAAATGAGAGCACTCATAAGTTTGAGGTCGTATAACAGAAATCGTTTTGAATGTAGAAAAAGGTCTGCCAAAGAGGGCAGACCTTTTTTCTTGTAATCTTATTCCTTTATCGGCAACACGTCGCCTAATGCTAAAACAGCATTCTTCACGCATTGTGGGCATGGACAAAGCTCTTTGCCTGTCTCGATACCCTTTAAATCCTTACAAATCGTTGCGCCGCACTTACTCTGGAAATTAGAAACCAACTCACGAGAATAACGTGGAGTTCCCATACCACCGGTTAAGACACCAGCCACCATAGTTGCTCCGATGAGGGCGCCGCAGGTGCTCTCCATGCATCCCATTCCAGCTGCAAATCCTGCAGACAACTGGGCCAGCTTGGTCGAATCTGCATCCAACACATCTTCAAATCCTTTCAATACAGACTGGGTGCAATTGCACTGACCAGTCGCCTTTAATTGAGCAGCAAGCTCCGCACGTTCTTCGATTGTCATATCCATTCCTCCGATTACTTTTCTTTATTCTTCAACTGACAAATGCCCTGAGTCATGGTACCCATAGGGCAAAATGTACACCAAGTTCTCTCCCTATATAATACCATGACAATGAGTCCAATGAGGGTAGATGTTAGCATCAAACTGTAAAAACCAAAGCCGAACTTTGCCACCCAATCTGGGAAGATGCTTCCGTTATAGGCCCAATGCCACGGCACCTTGAAAGTCCAAAATAGTTTGATAGCCTTCTTCAAGGACTCCGCTCCTGAAAAAACCAAATATGTCTGGAATACCATATTGCCAAACATGGTCAAAAAGAAAGCCAAGAAACCATACCGGAACCATTTGGAAGATAGCCACTTAGGAGCCGGCTTGCGTCTGGAACATTTCAGATCTCGTCCTAACACCCAGAACAACTGGCCGCGCCCACACATATTGTTGCAAAACCATTTGTTGCCACCGACGATTGCAAAAATCAACGGCAATATAAAATCAATCATTCCAAGCCATGCAAAAAGAATATTAAAGAACCCTAATGCAAAATAAAGGATGGACCAAATCCACAGGTACTGATACCAATGCTTTTTCTTACGATTCATGATTGGCACCTCCATTTTCATCGATTACGTGTATTTCGATTGTACCCGCAGGGCAGGCATCGGCGCATAACCCACAACCGACGCAGAGATTATGATTCACCATCGCATAACAGCCGCGATAAATGGAGATTGCTCCACGTGGACATACATTTGCACACACGCCGCAGGCTACACAGCCGGAAGTGATGACGGAAGCTTTTCTTTTTGCCATCTTGTACTCCTTTTCTACAACTTGCCATTTCTTCAAACACGGTTTATTATAAGTGGTAAGAAAAATATATCAAGTACGCATTAATAACTAACCTGGTAAGGAAAAACTGACCACGGAGGTATCTATATGGGAAGACCGAAGAAGGAGCCACTCTGCGAGGATATTGCCGGAGATGGCTGTGGATTGAAGAAAGTCTTAAACATTGTGGGTGGCAAATGGAAAATCATGATTCTATGTGTCATTGACAATAGCGAGGTCATACGTTACGGTGATTTAAGGAGAACGGTGTACGGCATCACCAATACAATGTTGGCGCAATCACTGAAGGAATTGGAAACGGATGGATTGGTGAATCGCATTCAGTACGATGAGATGCCTGTGCGTGTAGAGTACTCTTTGACCAATAAGGCCAAGAGTATGATTCCAATATTGTTGGAATTAAAACGGTGGGGAGAAAAAAATCTATAGTTTCAATAAGGAGGAAAACCATGGAACGTGTAGCAGAATTTTTAAAAGAAGTAGGAACTTACTATTTGGCAACTGTTGATGGCGATCAGCCAAGAGTACGCCCATTCGGGACCGCTCATATCTATGATGGCAAGTTATACATTCAGACCGGTAAGTCCAAAGATGTATCCAAGCAGATTGCAGCCAATCCTAAGGTTGAGATTTGTGCATGTAAGGGACCGGAATGGCTTCGTGTTGCGGCAACCTTAGTGGAGGATGACCGCAGAGAGGCTCGCGAGTCCATGCTGGATGCTTATCCACAGTTGAAGGCTATGTACTCTGCAGATGATGGTAACACCGTGGTTTACTATCTCAAGGATGCCACTGCAACATTTGCATCCTTTACCGCTGCGCCGGAAGTTGTGAAGTTCTAGTTAGGAGTTTTGTTTTTTGGAAGACTATACATTGATTCGAAGTCGTCGTAGGTCTTTGGCGATAGAGATTACCCGGGATGCACAGGTGATTTTACGTGCACCAATGCGTATGCCCAAATACGAAATTGCAAAGTTCGTCGAGCAAAAGCAGGACTGGATTGATGAACACCTAGAGCGTGCTAAGGAACGTGCTTCGAAGCGAGAAGCCGTTTCTCCGGAGGAATTGAAGCAGCTGGCTGACGAGGCCCGTCGCGTGCTGCCGGAGCGTGTTGCATACTATGCCGATATTATGGGCGTTACCTATGGGCGCATTGCGATTCGCAACCAGAAGACTCGCTGGGGTAGTTGTTCTGCTGTAGGTAATTTGAATTTTAATTGCCATCTAATGCAGCTACCAACCGAGATCCAGGACTATGTTGTAGTTCACGAGTTAGCTCATCGTAAAGAAATGAACCACTCTGCCGCATTCTGGCGCGTAGTGGAAGATGTACTCCCGGATTATCGGGAACGTCGTAAACAATTAAAAGAACTAGGTCACCTAGGATAAGAAAAAGGTCTGCCCTCCCTGGCAGACCTTTTCTATTTAGGGGTATTCATTTATTTTAAACTGCCGTTTCCGGCATAAGGAGGCTAATTGTATCCTTCAGATAATCCATATCCGCCTTCACCATATCCTTCGCTTCGGAAGAACGATGCTTGGTGATAAGTTTCTCTAAATCATCCTGATCCATGTGGGGATTGATAATCTCCATAGATTCCAATGCTTCCATGGATTCTTCCAATTGTTCCATCATATCTTCGCCAAATTCATTGACCAATTCTATCATCCCGGCCAATGCATCTTCGGATAGTTCTTTGCCTTGTTCTGCGGCCTCATCTAGCATGTCAGAAAGCATTTCCTGACGGGCTTCAAAAATATCATCCTGCTGCTCGGTAATCTTCTCTTCTTCTGCAGCAATCATTGCACTGTGAATATCTTCCACTGCATCTTCTTCGGCATGCATCCGCTCATCCTGCTTCTGAGTTACCACCACCATCTCTTCTAATTCCAGATGATGTTGTTTCTTTTTCGCAACCATCTC
>JAILCW010000152.1 GCA_024690265.1 Lachnospiraceae bacterium
ATTATCACCATTGTTGGAACGAAACTGGCGGGTAAGGAGCCGGATCGTAAACATCCTATGGGGCATGGCCGCGTGGAATACTTAACGGCTATGATTATCTCTATCATCGTTATGTATGCCGGTGTGACATCTCTGGTGGAATCTGTAAAAAAGATTACTCAGCCGGAGGATGTGTCCTATAATACCGCGTCACTAGTGATTGTAGTGGTGGCCATTGTGGTAAAACTCGTCCTTGGCCTCTATGTGAAGGGCGTGGGTCAAAAGGTAAACTCCGATTCCTTGGTGAATTCCGGAGCAGATGCGATGTTGGATTCTGTCATTTCAGCATCGACCTTGTTGGCAGCGATTTTGTACCTGGCTATGGGCTGGAAGTTGGAAGCTTGGTTGGGTGCGTTGATATCTCTTGTAATTTTAAAGGCTGGTGTGGAAATGTTGCAGGGAACCATTAGCCAGATTCTCGGTGAGCGAGTGGAGTCTAGTATAGCGCATGCAATCAAGACGACCTGTACTTCGGTGGAAGGCGTGCATGGTGCGTATGATTTGACCATGCATAATTATGGCCCGGATCGTTATGTGGCATCTATTCACGTGGAAGTGGATGATACGCTGACAGCCGCTGAGATTGACGTGATTGAGCGTGAAGTTAGTCGTCGTGTGTATGAAGAACATGGTATACTGATGTCTGCAGTGGGGATTTATTCCCGCAATACCAAGAATGATTATGCCCGCAAGGTGTTCGAGGATGTTCGCAAGATTGTCCTTGGACATGAGGGCGTTATCCAGATACATGGTTTCTATTTAGATGAACAGCGTAAGACCATGAGTTTTGATATAATAATTGCGTATGATACGCCGGATCGTAAGGGATTATTCGGCCATATTCAAGACGAGATTGCTACGTTATATCCACAGTATCATGTATCCATTCAGATGGATTTGGATTTGAGCGATTAGGAAGGTTTGTTTTTTTATGAAATTATGGAACGAAATCGATGCAACGAAACAGTTGGTAGGAGCGGGCGTTGTGACCTTGAAGAAGGGCGAGGGGCGTTTGCTTAAATCTGGCGGTGCATGGATTTTTGATAACGAGATTGCGGAGGTATCCAGCGGTGTTAAGGATGGCGACATCATTACATTGCAAGACTTCGATGGATTCCAGTTAGGTTATGGATTCTACAATTCTGCTTCCAAGATTCGTGTGCGCATGTTGGCACGTTGGGAGAAGGATGGAATCACTCCGCAGTTTTTATATGAGCGTGTGCGCTCGGCTTGGGAGTATCGCAAGAAGACGGTAGATACCTCTTCCTGTCGTGTCATCTTTTCTGAAGCAGATTGGGTGCCGGGCATGGTAGTAGACAAATACGAAGATGTGTTGGTGGTAGAGTCCTTGGCTCTCGGCATCGATTGCCTGAAGGAATATCTTATGGCAGCTCTTTTGAAAGTACTTGAAAAGGATGGCATTCAGATTCGTGGCATCTTTGAACGTTCCGATGCACCGGTACGCAAGAAGGAAGGCATGGCTCCATACAAGGGCTGGCTGTGGCTCCGTGACGAAGCGGATAACGATGTTCATGTTGAGATTTGCGAGAACGGCGTGAAGTACTTAGTGGATGTGGAGAACGGTCAGAAGACCGGATTCTTCTTAGACCAGAAGTATAACCGTCTTGCAATGCAAAACTATGTAAAGGGGGCCAGAGTCTTGGATTGCTTTACTCACATGGGAACCTTTGCATTGAATGCAGGACGTGGCGGTGCCAAAGAAGTGTTGGGACTGGATATCTCTGAATTTGCAGTAGAACAGGCCAGAGCCAATGCAGTTCGCAATGGCTTGGATGATGTGGTAAAGTTCCAGGTAGCGGACGTATTGGATGAACTTCCGAAGATGGAAGCTGCCGGACGCAAGTTTGACGTGGTGATTCTAGACCCGCCGGCTTTTACTAAGTCCAGAGAGGCTACCAAGCGTGCCATCAAGGGCTATCGCGAGATTAACATGCGTGGCATGAAGTTGGTGGAGAATGGCGGTATTTTGGCTACCTGTTCCTGCTCACACTTTATGACAGAGGAACTGTTTAAGAAGACTATTCATGAGGCAGCAACCAGTGTCCATAAGAGATTGCGTCAGATAGAGTTCCGCACCCAGTCGCCGGATCATCCGATTTTGTGGAGCGCGGACGAGTCTTATTATTTGAAGTTTTTGGTTTTCCAGGTGGTAGATGAACGATAATTCCACAGGAGTAGACAAAGTGCACAAATTATAGCATGCACGAAACTACATTCGGTCACACGCAGATAACTAGAGAGATATGATAATATAGTGTTACGTTGGGGGGCGAGAATATGATTTACGGCAAAAAACTCGTGGCATTATGTGCATATGGCATTAGCAACGCACAGGTATTTAGCTTCATTATGGAGCTGAATGAGCAGTTAAAGAAGCAGGACTGTATTCTTTTTATCTATACAATGAACACCGAGATTGGTAACGGTGGTGAATTCTACAAGGCAGAGGCATCGGTTTATGATCTGATTCCGTACGAGCAGACGGATGCAGTTATTATCATGGACGAGAAGATTAAGAGTCGGGAAGTGGTACAACACATCATCGACGAATGCCATGCCCATGGAGTTCCACCAATCATCATAGACGGCGATTATGATGACGTCTCGGTGGTGAAGTTCAATTACGCCAAGGGCTTTGAACCGGTAGTGCGTCACATTATTGAGGACCATCAGGTGAAGAAACCTCACTTCATGGCGGGCAAGCGACATAGCGAGTATTCCAATGAACGAATTGAAATCTTTAAGAAGGTCATAGCGGAGAATGGTATCCCATTTTCTGAGAACATGATTAGCTATGGTGATTTCTGGTCTCTTCCATGTAGAGCGGCAACCGAAAAGCTGCTAGAGAGGGATGAGTTACCGGATGCAATTATTTGCGCCAACGACATTATGGCCATCAATGTTTGCGATGTGCTCCAGCTAGCTGGCATATCGGTGCCGGGAGAGGTGTTGGTGTCAGGATTTGATGGCATTGACGAAGCATTTTTATCAACGCCGGGTATTACCACAGCCATCTGTGATAGCCATAGCCTTGCCAAGGCAGTAAAGGCCGCGGTGAAGGATGTTTTGGCCAAGGGTGCGAATGTGGAGAAATGGGTGGTTCCATCCTTTGTTGCCAATGAGTCCTGCGGATGTCCTAGAGTAGATTTGGCTTCTTTATCCAAGATACATGATATGAACAATCGCTTCTATCACCATCAGGATGATTTGCATATTATGCATAACCTGACGGCGGTTATGATGTGTAGTAAGCATTTTAATGAGATTGCCAAACACATTCAGACCTCCATATCCACCAAGATGTGTTGTGTGGTGGATAGTGGGCTATTTGATGTGAAGCATAACTACTTCCTGACGGATTCCGTTAGTGTGGGACGAACGGTAATCTGTGATTACCTGAATCCTAATGCAGGGGTGCAGCGCTACTCGGAAGAGACCATGACGCCTTATATCCAGCAGGTGATTGATAAAGGATTCCCGCTGATATTTAACGCCCTAGAGTATATGGGCAAGTCCATTGGATATGTTATGTATCTGACGGAGGGCTACGATCTCATTGAGTGGTCCAGATATCCGAACATTGCTAACTGTTTGGGCATGGGACTAGGCGGCTTTACCACTCTTCGCTATCAGGATTACCTAAGGGAGAAGATTCGCCGCTTGTATCAGAAGGATGCGTTGACAGGCATCTATAACCGACTGGCCTTCATCAATCGATTTGAAGAGTTAAAAGAGAATCCGGAATATGTGGGGCAGCAGGTGACGGTTCTCATGACGGACTTGAATGGCTTGAAGCAGATTAATGACAGCTATGGTCATTCCGCCGGAGATCAGGCCATTGCAACGGTTGCCAAGGCACTGACCAAGAATTGCCCACAGGATGCGATATGCGTTCGATTCGGTGGTGATGAGATGCTGGCGTTATTCTTTGGTAGTTGTGATAAGCAGGACTTCGTGGACCGCATGCAAAAAACCCTGGCGCTGGATAGCATGAAATATGTATTTTCCATATCCGCTAGCTATGGTTTTTGCTCAACTACATTGACGGAGGACTTGGATTTAGACAAGTTGATTGCCGGTGCAGATGAAGAAATGTACCGTATGAAGAAAAATAGATAAGATACGCAGAAATAGGAGGATTGTACAAAACACAGTCCTCCTATTCATTTTTTGCGGATTCTGGTGTATAATCATGCCCTACGGAAAAGAAAAAGATTACCTATTGTTACTTCATGTTTATTTGAATAAGTGAGGATCATTATGGGTATTGTAGTAATCGGAGCTGTATTTGTAGATATCAAGGGACATCCTTTGATGCAGTATATTCCAACGGGACGTAATGTGGGTCGTGTCATTCAGGTACATGGCGGAGTAGCACGCAACATTGCAGAGGATATTGCCAATGTTGAGCTACGTCCAACCTTCGTCAGCGTTGTTGACGAGAGTGGTATTGGAGAGGATGTTATTAACAAGCTTTCCAAGCACAAGGTGAACGTAGATTATGTTCGTAAGGTCAAGGATGGACTGGGTTCCTGGCTTGCGATTTTTGATAATTCCGGTGATGTAATTGCATCGATTTCCAATCGTCCGGACCTGTCCGAGATTGCTACCATCTTAGACGAGCAGGGTGATGAGATTATCGGCAACTGCGATAGTATTATCATCGAGTTCGATATGGACAAGGAGATTTTAAAGCGTGTATTCTCCTTGGCTGAGAAGTACAACAAGAAGGTATACGCTGCTGTTTCCAATATGACCATTGCAGTGGAGCGTCGTGATCTGTTGAAGCAGACTGCTTGCTTCGTATGTAATCAGCAGGAGGCTGGAATCTTCTTCTCCGATGAGTATGATGATAAGACTCCGGAAGAGATGCGGGAGATTTTGGTTCAGAAGTTGAAGTTAGCACAGATTCCGATGATGGTAGTTACCATGGGTGATCAGGGCTCTGTGTATGCCACCATCGATGGTGACAATGGTTATGTAGAGGCGAAGAGCGTTCAGGTAATTGATACCACCGGAGCAGGCGATGCATTCTTTGCCGGAGTTTCTATGGGATTGACTTACAATAAGTCTTTGGAGGATGCTTGCAAGATTGGTACACGTTTGGCAGCATCTGTGATTGCAACGAAGGAGAATGTATGTCCAAGATTCCTTCCGGAAGAGTTCGAGATTGAGGTGTAATCGGGGACGATACGCAAGGAGTAGAATGAAATGCAACTAGAGGGAGCACAAATGGAGACAAACCGAATACGAGGACTGGATGGTCTGCGGGCAATTGCTATTGTCAGTGTGGTGTTGTTTCATTTGTATCCCTATGATGTCGTAGGCGGATACGTAGGTGTCTGCCTATTTTTTGTGTTATCGGGATTCTTACTGGGCTATCGAAGCTTTTTGGATATGTCCCAGATGAAGTTCCATGCACTACGTTTCTATGGCAAGCGATTGCTTCGCATCTATCCCGGATTGTTTGCTATGGTCTTTGTAACCTGCGGAGGATTATTTTTATTATCACCTCAGGTTCTTCATGGTCGATGGGAAGAAGTCCTTAGTATCTTTTTAGGGTACAACAATTGGTGGCAGATTATAAGAGAGTCCTCTTACTTTGCCCGTATTAGTGGCAGTACGCCATTTTTACATATTTGGTCCTTGGCCATTGAGTTACAGTTCTATTTGATATATCCATTGATATTCTATGCCTTCCTGTGGATGGTGAAGCATTTCCGTAAGCGGGGCGCTTGGCTGATTCTGGTAATGATTACCTTGTTTTCGGCCATTTATCTGGCCAACGGATACATGCTGGGTATGGACAACGGCCGCATGTATTATGGAACGGATACGAGAGTATTCTCTTTTCTCATTGGTGTCTGTGGTGGCTATTATCACATTACCGCTAAGGAGAGGGAAGAACGGTCCTTCCCATGGTTGTATTACTTGGCCTTTGCGGCCTTGCTAGGACTATTGGTGGTATATGTTCTGTGGATGTCCGGGGAGGAGTCCTGGGCTTATATCTATGGCATGCAGGGGATGTCTGTGGCCTTCTTGGCAATGATTGTTCTATGCGCTGATGAGAGGCTGGCCATCGGACGAATCCTGGATGTGGCACCACTTCGTTATTTGGGCAGTCGTAGTTATGAAATCTATCTCTGGCATTATCCGGTGGTATTCTATTTGCACTATCGCAAATGGATGCAGCGACCGGAATACATCGCTCTGGGGATTTTGTTATCGCTAGCCCTTGCAGAGTGGACTTACCAGGCAAGTGGGATTTTTATCAAGCATCGTTATCCGAAGCTTGTGGGCAAGATTGTATTCTTTATCGTAAGCCTTGGGATGATTGGCATGATAGGATTGGGAATCTACGGATTTGCCACCACGGCAACCATAAAGTCTCAGGATACGGCAACCCTCCAGACTGAGTTGGAAGACAGCACTCGTGCGTTGGAAAAACAACAGAAGGGAATCGAAGAGAAGGCGCTACCAGAACAGCCGGAAGAGACCAAGGTGGCTGGATACAGTGATGGCAAAGCGGTAGTGGATCTGAATTCCGTTACCATCATTGGTGACTCTGTTTGCCTGAGCGCTTCCGAAGAATTATTGGAACTGTTACCTGCAGCTACAATTGATGCCAAGGAATCCCGTCAGATGAAGGATGCCATTGAGATTGTTAAGCAGATGAAGGAAGATGGCACCCTAGGGAGTACTGTTGTTATTGCCCTTGGAACCAACGGATTCTTCTGGCAGAGCGAAGGGCAGGTGCTGATTAATGAGATTGGTACTGACCATAACATCTTCTGGGTGAATGTGTACGGACAGCATCTGGAGTGGCAGTACCGTACCAACGGCACCATCCGAACTTTGGTACGAGACAACCCCAATGTACAGATGATTTCCTGGGTGAAGCTGATTCGAGCTAATCAAGACTGGTTATATGATGACGGCATCCATGTGGAGAAAGAAGGCCAGCAGGCCTATGCGCAGATGATTTACGATGCCCTTAATGAATATGTTCCGAAAGAATAAGAGCTGGTTATTCCACCAGCTCTTTTCCTGTTCTCTTACGATAATCCCTCGGGGACATATGATAGGTATTCTGAAATACGCGGTTAAAGGTTCTCTGACTCTCAAAGCCGGTATTCATACAGATTTCCATAATGGTCTGATCTGTCTGGGTCAGCAGCGTACATGCATACTGCAATCTCGTCTCATTGAGATACCGATTAAAGTTGCGGTGGAAGGTGTTGGAAAACACACGCGACAACGCGAATGGACTGACGTACAAGTCTGCTGCCATACTAGTCAGGGATATATTCTCCGTAAAGTGCTCCGCAATATAACGTACGGTACGGTAAATCAAATCATCATCCTGCAAGTCTGATCGGTCGATGAATTCCAGCTCCGGCAATGCACGGGAGAGAATAATCTGCAAGAAGGCCTGATGGACCATATCTGCAGTTGCACCCGTCTCCTTGGCGTCCATATGCTCCATGGCATAGATAATGTCCGGATGCAGTCGATCATGGGGAATCACCGGATTCTTAGGAATCTTCTGCTGCAGCAGGGAATTATAACTCCCACTCATCAACGGTGTAACCAACAGGTAGGTTGCCATACTCTTCTCACTACTAAACACCTGATAGTGATGTATAACCTCCGGAAAAACAATGGCAAAATCGCCCTTCTCCATATGGAACAATTCCTGGCGAATTCCAATCTCCAGGGATCCATGGGTAACATATATCATCTCAATGAGGCCATGCAAGTGCGGAGGCACATGAGATGAGACTTTATGGTACAACTCAAAATCATTTTCCCGATTTTCGTATAATGCGTACATGAATCTCTCCTACAAGATTTGTCTACTTTTCTTTTATTATACGCATTCCATTCTTTTTTTCATAGTTTTAAGTTCGTTTAAGTTTCCTTGGTTATGATGGGCTCAACAACACAGAACATGTGAGGTATAGCAAATGGACAAAACAGTTTTTAAACGAATAGAAACCAAATATTTATTAAATGACATTCAGTACATGGCCCTGTGCGAGCGGATCCGCCACATGGCCCGGGTAGACGAATATGGAGAGTCTACCATCCTCAACATATATTTTGATACCTCGGATTTTCGATTGATCCGCACCTCCCTGGATAAGCCTCATTATAAGGAAAAACTACGACTGCGCAGTTATGGTATACCTTCTGATGAAACCAAATCCTTTATTGAAATAAAAAAGAAATATGACGGGGTAGTGTACAAACGTCGCATTACGGCGCCTTATGCAACCTCGTTAGATTATCTGTATAACGGACAACCGCTAAAGGAACGCAGTCAAATATCCAAAGAAATCGACTACTTTATCAATTACTACCAGGGTCTCCAACCAGCCATGGCCATCTCTTATGACCGCATCGCCATGATTGGAACCACCGACCCGGAACTACGCATCACCTTTGATACCAACATTCGCTGGAGATGCGATCACTTGGACTTGAAGTACGGCAACGTGGGACAGGATATTCTCCTTCCCGGCCAACACCTGATGGAAATCAAAATCGCCGGCGCCATGTCCACGGAACTGGCCAGCATCCTCTCTGAACTACACATATACCCAATTTCGTTTTCAAAGTATGGCCGGGGCTACCAAATGATGGTAGAGCAGCGCCAGCATATGATTCCATACTCCCAGAAAATCCGCACCGCCTAGTGCGGATTTTTCTTATTGCCTGCCCGCTCCGCCTCCCGCCCGCCCATGGCCCACCCGTGGCGCTTACTTGTCTGGAGCCAATCCTATTTCTTGTGTCCCGTGACGCCCATCACTATCATGTGTCCTTTAGACGCTTTTACTATTCGAAGGACGTGTTTGTCTACCCCGCTGACACTTTATCTAATTAATATGACTGCGTAATGATTGACATATTTTTTTGATTCCAGTTCCGTTCGTCAAGAAAAATATACAAAGCATGTTTCGCTGATTGGGGGTCGCGATAAAGGACGAGTCCATTCGCCTCTATCGCTTTCGGCGCCGTCCATGGCGCCTCAACCCCCAATCGGGCGCAAAACATGCTTTTATTTTTCTATGCTCACTCCAAGTCACAAAAAAATAGTCAATCATTCGCAGTCA
>JAILCW010000158.1 GCA_024690265.1 Lachnospiraceae bacterium
CGCGATAAAGGACGAGTCCATTCGCCTCTATCGCTTTCGGCGCCGTCCATGGCGCCTCAACCCCCAATCGGGCGCAAAACATGCTTTTATTTTTCTATGCTCACTCCAAGTCACAAAAAAATAGTCAATCATTCGCAGTCATCATATGTAGTTTTCTTTGTGTCAGCGGGGGACAAACAGGGCCGATAGAATTGTAAAACGTTCTAAAGAACATATGAATTCAAGGGGATGGGCGTTGGACAATTAGAAATACATTGGCGGAAGACCGTAAGCGCCACGGGTGGGCCATGGGCGGGCGGGAGAGTCGGCAGGTGACAGGGAAGAGGGCTGTGGGCAGTTGTAAAAATCGGCAGAGTGGTGCACAATGGGGATAGGGATTTTTACACATAGGAGGGGGAGTCTATGGACGAGAGTAAAGTGACGAAACGCAATCTGTGGTGTTTCCCGGCGGGAACCATTGGGCGAGATATGGTGTATGTGTTGGTGGCAAATTTTTTGCTGACCTATATCATGTTTACGAGAGAACTGACGGCAGCACAGTTGGGAGCAATCACTGTCATCATGGTGGCAGCGCGAATCTTCGACGCACTGAATGATCCGATTATGGGCAATATTATTGAACGTACCCGTACCAAGTATGGCAAGTTCAAACCATGGTTGGTGGCAGGTGCAGTGTCGACGACAGCGGTCATTATCTTTTTGTTTAATACCAACTTGAAGGGCTGGTCCTTCATTGTTGCATTTGGTATTTCTTATTTTGCATTTTCCATTACCTATACCATGAACGATATTTCTTACTGGGGCATGATTCCGGCATTGTCCAGAGATGGCGGAGCCAGAGATACCTTTACCTCAAGAGCAACACTCTTTGCAGGTATCGGTAATGCACTGGCAAGTATTGCGATTCCGATTTTTACCACCGGTGCAATGGCACTGGGCGGAACCACCAAGAGTGGCTATGGTTGGATGGCCATCATTATCGGAATCTTGGCACCGGCATTTTTGCTGTTTACCGTATTTGGTGTGCGAGAGAATCGTGACGACATGAATACGCCGCCAACACCATTGTCCTTCAAGAAGATTGTGAAGACGATTACCGGCAATGACCAGCTGATGTGGATTTCTGTGTGCTTCCTGATTCTTGAGACGGGAAGTACCATCATCGGCGGAGGAATCGGGGCAACCTATATATATTTCCTCTATGGATATAATGGAGGACTGTATTCCACCTTTACCCTGGTGGGATTGTCGGCAACGGCACTTCTGATGATGTTTTATCCGTCCATTGCCAAGCACTTCGGCAGAGAGCGTTTGATGACGATTCTTTTGGTGTTGTCCTTGGCAGGATATACCATGATGTTAGGCTCGCGATTCCTGGGAAGCTCCATGACGGGATTCTGGATGTTAACCATCGGGTATATGTTTGGTTCCTTGGGAGCCTTTGGTTATTACCTGATTATGATGATTTCCATCCTCAATACGGTAGAATATAACCAGTATAAGTTTGGAACCCGAGATGAGGCGATTATCGCATCTCTTCGACCATTCCTAACCAAGATGGCATCTGCATTGGTGGTAGTGATTACCTCTGTAACCTATATCGTATTTGGGGTGACAGATTATACCAATCAGATATCATCCTACGAGAATATGGCGGCAGCGGGAACCATCAGCGATACCCAGAAGCTGGAGGCGATTGATGCACTGTTATCAAAAGTATCCGTGAACCAGACCAATGGACTGCTGTTTGTGATGGTGCTGATGTCCGCAGTCATGTTGTTTGTATCCTATGTTATTTATCGCAGAAAATATACCTTGAATGAAGCGGAATACGACCGCATCTGTAAGGAACTGAATCAATAGGCAAAGCCCGGGAAATAATCCCGGGCTTATTTTATGCTTTTTTCATTTTTTTGTTTTCGTACATGGCTGCATCGGCTCGCGCATAAACCGAAGCAAAATTCGTGTCTTCACCGGAACAGAAGAAACTGTAGCCATAGGCAACCACAATAGGTTCATAGATTTGGTCCGGATGCCACTTGGAATAGGCTGATAAGATGGCTTCTAGCTTTTCTAACTTCTCTTCAATCTGCTCCTTGGTGTGATGACGTAACAGGACGCAGAATTCGTCGCCGCCGGTACGGTAGGTATTACGTTGACCGAAGGTTTCCATAATGGATTGGGCAACGGCCTTGATCAGTTCGTCGCCGGCCATATGCCCGTAGACATCGTTGATGTGCTTTAAGTCGTTGGCGTCGAAGGAGATAACAGCAAAATCTTCCTTGGATTCTAAACAGGTGGCAGTAAGACCATTGGAGTCTTTTTCAAAGGCGCCCTTGTTGTTGGCTCCTGTCATGAGATCTAAGTAGGCCAGGCCATTGATGTAGGCCATGGATTCCGTAATTTTTTCCCGCATAAAACCAAAGGCTTCTGCCAACTGGTTCAGCTCGCGCTCTCGGTAATAGGGGATAGCGATTTCCATGTTTCCGTGGCCAAGCTCAACTGCAATGTCTGCCAGTTCGTTCAACGGCTTCGTAATTTTGCGTGTAAAGAAACCGGTAATGATGATGGACAGTATAAGTATAAGCGCCGTGAGCAGCAGGAAACGCAAGGATAAACTGTAAATGGGCGATATGACATCCCGGTCATGAACAGTCAGGATGAATATCATATTGTTGGTTAAGGTTCGATAACCCACCCATACGGTAGTTTCAGGGCGTTTTAGGATGTCAAAGGTAGTCACATATGGGTTGCTTTGAATCAGATGGATGAGATTCTGTTGTTCACTGTTTAGTTGTTCATATTTTGCTCCGGATGGATGGTCCGGATGATAAATGATGTTATTATCGGAATCCAGAATGGTTGCATGGCCGGAGTCGTAGGCTTCCACCTGACTTGCCAGAGACTGCAGGTATTCTACACTGATATCAATACCCACCAGGCCAACAAAAATGTGATTTACATAAATGGGAATGGTATAGGAAGTCACGGTGGTATATAAGGATTCGCAGTAGTAGGGCTTAATCCAGGAAGCCTTGCCGGCAGCGATGGTTTCATAGTACCAACCGACACAGTCTCGTTCGGAAGGGTCGTAGTCCGCAACGATTTCCATGGTGTCCGGAACATATTTGTTGCCAGCCTTGCGAAATGCTAGATAATCGTTGTAGTAGGGTACATATTGCTCAAATACCAGATAGCCGCAAATAGCTCCGTCGGTGGTGGTAAGGGCATCGTATAGCAGGTTCCCCATGTGTTCACAAAAATTTCTACGGAAAGCGTCATCGTCCAGGACCTTCTCGTCATTGCCCAAGGCTCGTACGGCTTCCGCATGAAGCATTTCTGCAGAATCCTGAAGCTCATACAAAACGGCGTTCATTTTTGCTACGTTATCGTTGGTCATGCTGGTGATGAGCTCTTTGGCATCTCTTTTGCATATCTGACTAATCATGGACAGGCTGACAGATTGTAGCATTAACGCAGTAATAAGGATGGACAGAACCGCATTTATTAAGTTTTTTTGCTTAATGCTAGTAGCTTTTTTCATTGGTTTTGTCCCATCAGTTCTTTCAATTCATTTTGCGCAGCTTCCATGGCTGTATCAATATCGCTGCGGTTTTGCAGTACGTCAATGATGTGCGGGGTCAATACTTTTTCGAAATCAGACCAGTTGGCCATAAATGGGCGGTAGGTTCCGTTTTCCAATGCAGCACAGATGCTGTCATATTGCGGATAACGGCTTAATACATTGGAATCTCTTAAGCAGGAATAGCGGCAGGGAACACCGCCGACCTCCATGCTGTTTTTCTGAACTGTCGGGTCCATGAGATAGGTCAATAGTTCATAACTAAGATCCTTGTGGGGGCTGTTGGCAGAGATGCCAAGGGCCCAAATACCGTAGATATTTGCATTATGACATTCGTGGCCATCTGCTACCTTGCCGTTTAGCTCGCAGTAGCTGGCAGGGGACGAATCCGTTGGAAGGTACCAGGCGGGCCATCCGATGGACATGGCGCCGTGTCCTCTACTGATGGCGTTGATGATATCTTCTTTGGTGGAGCATTTGCCGGTGTCTGTCAGCTTTTTATAATAACCTAAGGCTGCCTTGAATTCCGGAGTGGTAACGGTAGGCTGATGTTGGTCATCAATCCACCATCCGCCATAGGAGATTAAAAATGGCATAAAATCCACAATGACGTTGGTATCTCCGCGATACATGAACCCAATGTGACCATTATCGGAAGCTGTTTTGCAGGTTTCGTAAATGGTTTCTAAAGTGGTTAAGTCTTCAGGGGTATGTCCGCTGTCCTCCAGCAAGGCTTTGTTGTAAAAGAGAACGGATACATTGCCCAAATAGGGGATTAAATATATTTTTCCCTGATAATAGGAAATCTCGGTTGTTCTTGGGATGATATCAGAATCAAAGACGTAACCGTGGGCGCTTAGGTTTTCTAAGAGCCCTTTCTCTGTAAATTCTGCCATCCAGGATCCCGAGACCTGGCAGAGGTCAAAGGATTCTCCGGAAGTATTGGAGATGGCAATGGAATCATGGAGCTTGCTTTCTGAGAGAGCAACCACATCACAGATGACATTGTGCTCTTGCTCAAAGGTTTCTAGCGAATGTTTCACCACATCGGTATAGGTGCCTTCCCGTAACAGGAGACGAAGTACCGTTGGTTGCGCTGGACTAGAGGATGTCGGCACAAGCTGACACCCGGTAATAGATACGGCTAATATACAGGATAAAAGGATGCTGATAAATCGCCGCATGACGATACCTCCTTGTTGCACTGTTGTCTGAACATGTACAATTATAGCACGTAAAGACTGAACAATCTATCAATATGCGACAATTATTGTATAATGCAGGAAAGAGTGTGTTATAATACATCTATAGTTGCTACAGGATTTGTCATAGGTAAAGGGGTTTTCTATGCGACAAAAAGAACTGATTGCAACGTCGGTGGAGGAAGCTACCGAACAGTTAAGGCAGCACCGCAGAGATCAGGAAACACGTGGATTTCGGGGGAGACATTGCTCCACGTATTTTCCGGTGAGATTGATCGTAAAACCGCTGAGGAATTACTTGCGGCGTTGCAGCATGCGATGCCGGAGTGGAAGACCTTTGGACTGACGGTTGGTGGTCTCATTCAGCTACATCAGGTGTTGCATCTGATTAAGATGAATATTATGGAGTTCGACGAAAGCGAAGTCCATTTATTTGCATGTCATTGTGAAAATAAAAGTTCGAAAGACGTCGCGCAAGAAATCATTGCGGAGTATCAGAAACATTCCCAGGTAAAAGCAATTGAATTGTATCCGATAGGCATCTTTACCAATTTTGAATTGGTACTGCGGGAACTGAGCGAGGCTGCAGAGAATGTGCCGATTTTTGGCGCAGTGGCCAACCCGGTTATCAATTTGGATATCTCAGAGTTGGAAGCGGGATTTTGGGATGGAACGGCTAACTTTACGGAGATGGCGGAGACCGTGGAACGGGATGGCTATGTAGTGGCGGATGAAATCATTCATGACGGATTTGCGGTGTGCTTTTATTGTGGAGAGCAAATGCAGGTACGTATGGAGTATATCTTAGGCTGGGAGTCTATTGGCAAAGGCTTTACGCATCATCAGAAAGCCTGGGGCGATACAACCATGACAGAGCTTGTGGATGTGGATGGCATTCCGAATTATGGAATCTATCGGAAGTATCTGGGAGTTTATCCGGGACGAGGCTTTGTAAACAATGTTTCCGAATTCCCATTGATGCACTATCGCAACGGAATACCAATCTGTAAGATTCCTACCTTAATCGGTGACAAGAACCATATGGTTGTGCTTGGAGAAATCGGGGAGGAGGAGCCCTTATATTTTGGCTATGCCAATCGGCGTCTGCTGTTGGATAATACCGCCCAGGCCAGCAATCGTATGGAAAAGTTTGGCCCGCAAGGACTGATTCTGGTGGCTTGTACCAACCGCATGCTGTTTTTACGAGAAGAGCGGGAAACGGAATTCTGTCTCTTTCAGCGCCTGGTACCCAATGTGTCCTATTATCATGGAATTACGGAATTGGCAGCACAGAATGGACAGGGAGGTATTCTGAATAGCACACTGATTGCAGTGGGCTTCAAGGAAGAACCGGTGGCGAGTACAAGACGGGAACCTCTGTATTACAGCTTCGTACATGAAAATGCAGAGGGAAAGGAACGCTTGGACCGAATCATGCCATTAGAGGATCGTCTGGTGGAACTGTTAAAAGCCATGACCAGCGATTATCGCGATATGGCAATCACGGCTGAAAAATCCAACCGGGCCAAGACGGCATTCCTTTCCAATATGTCACATGAGATTAGAACTCCGATTAATGCTGTGCTGGGCATGGATGAGATGATCTTAAGAGAAAGTCATGAAGACCATGTGGTGGAGTATGCCCAGAATATTAAGCTGGCCGGCAATACGTTGCTGGGGCTGATCAACGATATTTTGGACTTTTCCAAGATTGAAGCCGGAAAACTGGAAATAATTTCGGTGGAATACGACCTTGCTTCCACCTTGAATGATCTGGCAATTCTTTTGGATAATCGTGCAAGAGAAAAAGGCTTGGAACTCATTTTTGATGTCAGCCCGGATATTCCGCATCTGCTCTACGGAGATGAAGTACGCATCAAACAGATTGTGACCAATCTCTTAACCAATGCGGTAAAGTACACAGAAACCGGTAGCATTACCCTGCGGGTGTACGGAAGAAACCGCAAGGCAGATCGTCTGGATTTGTTTATTTCAGTGCAGGATACGGGAATCGGCATCAAGCCGGAGGATATTGAAAAATTGTATAATCCCTTCGAACGAATCGAAGAGGAGCGGAATCGTACCATTGAGGGTACAGGCCTTGGCATGAATATCACCCAGGAATTGCTTCGCATGATGGGGAGCGAACTAAAGGTGAGCAGTGTCTATGGAGAGGGCTCCACCTTCTATTTCTCTGTTCCGCAACGTATTGTAGATAGCAAGCCAATTGGTGATTTGGGTGAGCATTTGCAGACCATTCGCCAGCAAAAGGCCTATCGTGAGCATTTTGAAGCACCTACCGCATCGATTCTGGTGGTGGATGATACACCGATGAATCTAACGGTTATTTGTAATCTGCTAAAGCAGACCAGGATACAGATTGATACGGCAGAGTCCGGTGAGGAAGCGCTAGAACTGGTGCGTATGAAGGCCTATGACCTGATTCTGTTGGATCATCGCATGCCGGTGATGGACGGAATCCAGACCCTGGCAGCCATGAAAGCGCTGGAGGAAAATCAATCCAAGGATGCGCCGGTAATCTGCTTAACCGCTAACGTGGTAAGCGGGGCCAGGGAAACCTATCAGGAAGCCGGGTTCGATGATTATCTTTCCAAGCCGGTGAAGCCGGAATCCCTGGAGGAGGCGTTATTGCATTATCTTCCGAGCGAGAAGTGTAGACGTGTGGATGCCAAACCGGTGGAGCAGGAGACGTTGGATTTGATGCTTCGTATGGTGGAATTACAACGCGTATCCCGGTTAAATGTCACCAAGGCGGTGCGACAAAGCGGCAGCGCGCAGCTGTATCTGGAGACCCTGCGGGCTTATTATGAGAGTGGGGATCGGGTGCAGCAGGAAATACGAAGCTTTTTCGATGCGAAGGATATCAAAAACTACACCATTAAAGTGCATGCCCTAAAAAGTACCTCTCGTATTATCGGAGCCTTTCGATTGGGAGATTTATCGGAAAAACTGGAGGCAGCAGGAAATGCCGGTGATTGGAATCGAATTGAGAATGATACCGATGCATTGTTGGAATTACATCTGGGATTGCTTAGCCATTTGGAATCCTTCTTCGCTGAGGAAGAGGAAAATACCGAAGACAAGGAACCAATCTTGGATGAGGCCTTTGAGGAAGGCCTTGAGGCAGTTCGGGAGTTCGCAGCCATATATGATTACGAGAGTACCAATGGCATTCTGGCACGGCTAAGGAGCTACCAATTAAGTCCGCAGCAGAAGGCTACGGTAAAGCGCCTGCAAGGTGCGTTGCAGAACTTGTCGTGGGAAGAATTACAGCAATAAAAAAGTCCTAGGAGGTACAAACTCCTAGGACTCTTTTTAAGTGTCCATAACATCTGCTTTGACGCGCTCGATATGCATTGCTAAATAGCCGATTTCCAGTTGGTCAAAAGGGGCGCCTAAGCTATTGCTCAATTCCTCGCAGATGGATTTGGCAATCTCAAAGGACTGGGGAAAAGCTGTTAATACATAATCATTCATATTTACTTTCAGGGGCTCTGATTTTTGTATTCGGGCTACCATATATCGAATGTGGTTCATCATACGATTGTATGAGAGGGATTCGACAGATATGGACTTCTGCGTAATCGCTTCAATCTGAGAAATACAGTTACGAACCGCCTGAGCGGTCTCGATGGACTGTGCTAACTTGTCAGAAGAGGTCGCAGAGTGAATATGCAATGCAACATAACCGATTTCGTCATCAGAGATGTTGAGATTAAACTTGTCATGTAACAATGGTCGAACAATCTCAGCGGACTTATATTCCGCATGGAACAATATCTTAATATCGTTGAGAAGCGGATTGGAAATCTCTTCCTTGGCTTCGATTCGCTTGGCAGCATACTCTAAATGGTCTGCCATTGGAAAAACGATATTATGATCAACATGGTCGAAATTCGCTTCTGCATGTTCGAGAACTGCTTCCGCAATCTCCAAAAAGATAGGATCCACATGCTTTACGATTTCTTTGACAGTGCCGCGATCGGATGATTCTGCTAAAGAGAACAAGCGATATTCCGGATTTATAGGAAGCTCCTGAGTAGGCTTCATACCGAAGCCTACTCCCTTGCCCATAATCAGGTATTCCACCAACGCGTCGGTGTCTACCGCAATGACTGAATTATGATTTAAAACTTTCTTAATCTTGTACATAATCATCCTCTCTTGCTTGAGGCTTAAGCTAAGAATTCTACCTCAAACAAAGGCTCGCCAGCCTTGATTTCGCCGGCTTTTACAAGACGGATATTGGTCTTGTCTTCATCCATATCAGTGCAAAGAACTGGAGATGCAATAGATGGAGCATTGTTCTTCAAGTACTCGAGATCTAACTTCATAAGTGCATCACCCTTGTTAACCTTCTGGCCGTTCTCAACAAGAACTTCAAATCCCTGTCCGTTTAACTTAACCGTATCGATACCAACGTGAATCAAAAGATTAACGCCATCATTGGTAGTGAAACCAATGGCATGCTTGGTATCAAAAACGAAAGTAACTTCACCATCTGCTGGAGCGTAAACAGTATCAGCAACTGGAGTAACAACAGCGCCATCGCCCATCATACGGCTAGCAAATGCTTCATCAGGGGTAGCAGAGATATCATCTGCAGTTCCATCAACCGGGCTGTAAACTACAGCAGTCTTAACAACCTTGAGGTTAGACTTGTCAACAGCAGCAGCTTCAGTAGCTTCAGCAGCTACAGTGTTATTGGAGTTGTAAAGCTCGTTTGGAGCCTTCTCCAAGTAGTCTTCTAAGTTAGACTTAATAATAGTAACGTGTGGTCCATAAATAATCTGAACGCCCTGTCCCTTGTGAACAACTCCGGAAGCACCGGTAGCCTTGAGCATACCATCGTTAACGAGGTCTGCATTGTCAACAGAAACACGAAGACGAGTTGCACAGCAGTCAACAGAAGTGATGTTCTTCTTGCCGCCAAGACCCTTCATAATCTGATCGGAAACAGCGTCTTCCTGAGAAAGACCTGCGTTCTTAGCGTTGTAATCAGCTCTGGTGTAGAGCTTGGTTTCTTCATCATCATCTTCACGACCAGGAGTCTTAAGGTTGAACTTCTTGATCAAGAAAGAGAACAATAAATAGTATACAATAAAATATCCAATACCAACAACTACGATCCAAATCCAGCTGGTCTTAGCATTGCCCTGAAGGATACCGAACAGGAACATATCGATCAAACCACCGGAGAAGGTCATACCAACACCAACGCCGCACATATGCATGAGCATGTATGCAGCACCAGCGAATGCACAGTGAATACCGTAAAGAGCAGGAGCTACAAATAAGAAAGTAAACTCGATAGGCTCAGTAATACCGGTCAACATAGAAGTCAAAGCTGCGGAAAGAAGAAGACCTCCAACAACCTTACGCTTCTCAGGACGTGCACATCGATACATAGCAAGAGCAGCTCCCGGAAGACCGAAGATCATGAGTGGGAACTTACCAGACATGAATCGGGTAGCGGATACAGCAAAGTGCTCAACAGTAGGATCAGCAAGCTGTGCGAAGAAGATGTTCTGAGCACCCTCGATGGTCTGACCAGCAACTTCCATGGTTCCACCAACTGCTGTCTGCCAGAAAGGAAGATAGAATACATGGTGAAGACCGAAAGGAATTAACAAACGCTCCATCAAACCGTAAACCCAAGTTCCAGCGTAGCCGGACTTCATTACGATGTCACCAACGTGGTAGATGCCAGCCTGAACTGGAGGCCAGATGAAGAACATAAGGATACCAACGAAGGTATAAGTCAAAGCGGAAATAATCGGCACGAAACGAGTACCACCAAAGAAGGAAAGTACCTGTGGTAACTGAATCTTGTAGAACTTGTTGTGCAATGCTGCAACACCAAGACCAACGATGATACCACCGAATACACCCATCTGAAGGGACTGAATACCGCAAACGCTTGCAACAGCACCGCTTAACATTGAATCAGCACCACCGTTCAAGGTAATCATAGCGCTGATAGAAGCGTGCATGATGAAGAATGCGATAGGAGCTGCAAGAGCAGCAACTTCCTTCTCTTTGTTAGCCATACCGATAGCAACGCCCATGGCGAAGATTACCGGCAAGTTACCGAATACAATGTCACCGGCATTACTCATAACGGTGAAGAGACCGTACCAAACGGTTCCAGGACCCATGGCATCAAGTAAATGATAGGTCTCCAACATTGTAGTATTGGTGAATGATCCACCAAAGCCCAGAAGCAAACCAGCTACTGGAAGAAGTGCGATTGGAAGCATGAAGCTTCGTCCAATTCGCTGCAAAACACTAAAAATCTTATCTTTCACAATAAACCTCCTTAGATTTCTTAGAGGCTCTTGTCTTATTTGCGCAAAAAAAAGTAGACGCAAACAGACAAAACACCCCTTGTGTTTTGTGTCGTTCATGCCTACTTAAAGTTACATACTACATTTGTTTAATTGTTGCTTATGTAAAATAGCATAATGAAAATTACATGTCAAACGTTTTCGTAAGTTAAAAGTTACAAAAAATTCACGATAGCATAAAATGGGATTCATGATAGAATGGAAGAAAGTGAATTTATATATAGAAAGAACAGCAATTATCATGTATATTTATTTCGACCAAAAAGAAACGGACGTAACAGCCATCGCGGCACAGTACCCGGTGACTTGCGTTACTGACATAGACGAAATCCCGGAAGGGGCATTGGTACTGCATTACCAGCCGGACATGGTTTCCTTAGAGTGCGGGAACTTAGAGATGCATGGGGATTTGACCACCATGCTGCCGCGACTGAAGCGGTTGAATACCGAGATGTTAATCAAGGCAGCCAAGCCGGGGAATTTCCCGCAGGGGGCGCTGGCGATTGATGCCACCGCAGGTATGGGAGAGGATTCCTTACTATTAGCAGCCGCCGGATTTCGAGTGAAGTTATTCGAATACAATGCCGTCATTGCAGCACTGTTACAAGATAGTCTTCAGCGTGCAGCGGCTATTCCCGAGCTTGCAGATATTGTGGCTCGCATGGAAGTAGTGCCGGGTGATAGTATTCGTGGCATTCGGGAGTTAGAGGAGCATGCGGATGTGATATATTTGGATCCTATGTTTCCGGAACGTCAGAAGAGTGGCTTAATTAAGAAGAAGTTCCAGTTGCTACAGCAGTTGGAGCGTCCTTGCGATGATGAGAATGGTTTGCTTACGGCGGCCATGGAAGCCAAACCATCCAAGCTAATAATCAAGCGTCCACTGAAGGGCCCACAGTTGGCGGGAGTTATGCCTGGGTATACGGTCAAGGGCAAGGCAATCCGCTACGATTGCTTCGCATTCTAAGTTCATATTATAAGGGAGGATGCATTTTTTATGCATTTGGAAGCTAGTACAGTTCAAACAGTTAAATCAGACGGAAAGCGAATCGTGTTATGCGTGGCGGCCGGCACCATGATGGCCATCAACTACAATACCTTCGTTCATACGGGAGGCTTGCTGCCCGGAGGATTTGCCGGACTGGTTCTCTTGGTTCAGAATATTTGCCATACCTTTTTCAATTTTGAGATGCCTTATGGTCCCTTATATATTCTGCTGAATCTGTTCCCGATTATCTTAAGCTATCGTAAAATCGGTAAAAAGTTTACCATTTTTTCCTGTGTGACCATTGGAACGGTGGCGATTCTGACGGACTTGTTCCATAGTTATGTGATTACTTACGACGTATTGTTGATTAGTATTTTCGGTGGAATGATTAATGGTATTGCCATTATGTTGTGTTTGTTAGCAGGCGCAACCAGTGGTGGTACGGACTTTATTTCCATTTATGTATCTGAGAAGTTTCATATCGATGCCTGGAACTACGTGTTGTTGTTTAATGCCACCATTTTGTTTGTAAATGGTTTCCTTTTCGGATGGGACAAGGCACTGTATTCTATTATTTTCCAGTTCGTAACCACCCAGATTCTGAATGCGCGATATATGCATTACAAGAA
The DNA here is from genome assembly GCA_024690265.1 of Lachnospiraceae bacterium. Classification (GTDB taxonomy): domain Bacteria; phylum Bacillota; class Clostridia; order Lachnospirales; family Lachnospiraceae; genus XBD2001. Next base: position 12,771 of record JAILCW010000158.1, read on the forward strand.
GACTACCCTGTTGGTAGTTACCGAGTATCCGGAGGAGATTGCCCGGGCATTATATAAGAAAACCAAGCATGGTGCCACTCAGTGGGAGGCTCAGGGAACCTATCAGGGGGCCAAGAGACAGATGCTCTACACCGTAATCAATGCGGAAGAGATTAATAAGGTGCTGAAGATTATTGATAATATTGATGAGGATGCATTTGTTAATGTATTACGTACCGAGCAGCTACGAGGAGCATTTTACATGAGACCAAAGGATTAAGACCTTTGGTCTTTTTCCTTGCCAAAGTGAAAAAATGGTGTTATTATATTGCACACAATCAAATTGATTATAAGGAATTAATATGAACGACCGATTATTTGAGTTATTAGTAGACTCCTTTACCAAAATTTTAATCCCTGGATTGACCATGACCATTCCGCTTACGATCATTGCCTTTTCCTTGGCATTGGTGATTGCTATGGTGGTTGCCATGATTCAGTTTGCACAGGTTCCGGTACTGAAGGAAATCGCGCGACTGTATATCTGGATTGTACGTGGAACCCCGTTGCTGGTTCAGTTGTACGTGGTGTTCTTTGGCCTTCCGAACTTGGGAATCATGATTGACCCTTTCCCTTGTGCGGTACTGGTATTCTCCTTGAATGAGGGTGCTTACTGTGCAGAGACCATTCGTGGAGCGCTAGAAGCAGTTCCGAAGGGACAGATGGAAGCGGGCCTATGCGTTGGTATGAATTATTTTCAGATTATGCGACGCATTGTGATTCCCCAGGCTCTTCGTACCGCCTTCCCGCCATTGTCCAATTCACTGATTGGTATGGTGAAGGATACGTCCTTAGCAGCCAATATTACGGTGACGGAGATGTTTATGACCACCCAGCGTATTGTAGCTCGTACCTATGAACCGTTGGCATTGTATATTGAGGTGGCGCTGATTTACTTGATTTTCTGTACTGTGTTGACCAAGCTTCAGTCCTATGGTGAAGCCAGATTGAATCGCTTAGTGGGCGTCAAGACAACCAGATAGTGGGAGACAGACTTTATGGCATTATTAGAGATTCACAACTTAAAAAAGTCTTTTGAAAAACAGGAAATCCTTCATGGCATTGACTTAATCGTAGATCGTGGTGACGTCATTGCTGTCATTGGACCTAGTGGTTCCGGCAAGACCACATTACTTCGCTGCTTGAACTTCCTAGAACATGCAGATGAGGGACAGATGGTATTCGATGGTTCGGCCCATGATTTGCATCATATCCATGGCAAGGAGATTGCGGCCATTCGCAAGCGCACCGGATTTGTTTTTCAGAATTATAATCTGTTTGCGAATAAGACTGCATTGGAGAATGTAACCGAAGGGCTTATCATTGGTCGCGGTATGGACAAGGACAAAGCAGTGGCAATTGCCAGAGAAGCCTTGGCCAAGGTTGGACTGGCAGACAAGGAAGCATCGAGACCAAGCCAGCTTTCCGGAGGACAGCAACAGCGTGTGGCTATTGCCCGTGCCATTGCAACCAGCCCGGATGTTATATATTTTGATGAACCAACTTCTGCCCTGGATCCGGAATTAATCGGAGAAGTGCTGGATGTTATGAGAGCATTGGCAGAGGATGGAATGACCATGATTGTCGTTACCCATGAGATGGGTTTTGCAAAAAATGTGAGTAACCGCGTGATTTTTATGGAAGATGGAAGCATCGTTACGGCAAAAGAGTCCAAGGAGTTCTTTGAACATCCGGAGGATGAACGTATTCAAACTTTTTTGTCGAACATTGATCGCAAAGAAGCATAGAAAGAGAGGAATAAGATGAAGAATATTTGGAAAATGATGGCTGCAACTATTGTATCTGCAACATTATTGGTAGGCTGCGGTAGCAGCAAGACTGCAGAAGCAGAAGGTGACCAGTTGGCTCGTATCCAGCAGAAGGGTGAGATTGTTATCGCTATGGAGGGAACCTGGGCACCATGGACCTATCACAATGAGCAGGGTGACTTGGTAGGATTTGATACCGAAGTCGGAGAGCAGATTGCCAAGAAGCTTGGTGTGAAGGCTACTTTTGTAGAGGGCGAATGGGATGGACTTTTCGCCGGATTGGATGCCGGTCGTTATGACATCATTATCAATGGTGTAGAGTATACCGATGAGCGTGCCGAGAAGTATGACTTTACCGAGCCATACGCTTATATCCATACCGCACTTATTACCACAGAGAATAATACTGACATTACTTCCTTTGAGGACTTGGCAGGACGCACTACTGCCAACAGTATTTCCAGTACTTATATGACATTGGCTGAGGAGTATGGCGCAACCGTAGAGGGCGTTGACTCTTTGGATGAGACCATGCAGATGGTTATGTCCGGTCGAGTAGACGCTACATTGAATGCAGATGTTTCCTTTTATGATTATTACAATGTACATCAGGATTGTGGCCTGAAGGTAGTAGCAACTACTGAGGATGCATCCAATGTTGTTATTCCAACATTAAAGGGAAATGAAAGTGCTGCACTTCGTGAGGCAATTAATCAGGCATTGCAGGAGTTGCGAGAGGATGGTACCTTATCCGAGTTGTCCCAGAAGTACTTCAACGCGGACATTTCCGGTAAGTAATCTTTGCGGCAACAAGTTTTAAAATCTGTCGTTTACATTGCAGATTGGCAATGATATATTAAAGAGCGGATGGCATTCGTAAGAAGCTGTACCGCTCTTTTTATTTTTTCATTTTTTATCGGCTTGTATCTGATGAGCAGAACAAGACCACGCATCACTTCTTCTTATATATGAGGAGGTGATTGGATGAGAATTGGATTTGTAGGCGCAGGCAAAGTCGGCACTAGTTTGGCCAAGTTACTAACCGAGCGCGGTAAGACCGTAAGTGGTTTCTATAGTCGTAGTCCAATTTCCGCTGCTGAGGCAGCACAGTTTACAAATACAACGCATTTTGAAGATATCAATCAGTTACTGGATGCAAGTGATGTGTTGTTTTTGACGGTACCGGATGGGCAGATTGCCACGGTGTACCGGACCCTCAATCCGAATTTATTAGTCGATAAAATCATTTGTCATTGTAGTGGAGCGCTTTCCACTGCAGTCTTTGAAGGAATAGAAAAGCATGGCGCGTCCGCTTTTTCCGTTCATCCATTCGTAGCGATCAATAGTCGCTTCGAGTCATACCAACAATTACCACATTCGATTTTTACATTAGAAAGCAAACCAATCAGAGAAGAGCACAGGACATCTATGTTGTCTTTGCTTCATGATTTGGATTTACACGTGGAGGAAATCTTCGGGGAATCCAAAGTGGCTTACCATGGGGCAGCGGTGATGGCCAGTAATCTGGTATTGGGGCTGTTGTCCTGTGCCAGAGAAGAACTGGTGGCAGCAGGCTTTAGCGAGGCTGGAGCCAATGAGGCAATCCTGTCTCTGGCAAGTGGCAATCTGCAGAATGCCTGCAAGGCAGCAGGTGACCCGCTGGTAGAGGCCTTAACAGGCCCGGTGCAGCGTGGGGATGCAACTACGGTGGCAGCACATTTGAAGGCCTTTCGAGGAGAACATCGGGAAATCTACCGCTTGTTATCAGAGCAGTTGCTGCCCTTGGCGAAAAAGAAGAATGAATTGTTGGATGACACAGAATTAGTAGCGTTACTCAGTGGCGAGGAGGAAAACAACAAATGAAAAACACAGTAACTACACTGCAGCAGCAGAAGCGTGACGGCAGCAAGATTAGTATGCTGACCTGTTATGACTACACCACCGCATGCTTGGTAGAGAAGGCCGGTGTTAATGCAGTCTTGATTGGAGATTCTCTGGGAATGACCATGCTTGGATACAGCGATACCCTGCCGGTTACCATGGAAGATATGATTCATCATACCAGAGCCGTTTCCCATGGATTACATGATACCTTCCTGGTGGCAGATATGCCGTTTTTATCCTATCAGACCAGCGTTTACGATGCAGTGATGAATGCTGGGCGATTGGTGAAGGAAGGCCATGCGCAGGCTGTTAAGTTGGAAGGTGGCGCAAGTGTTTGTGAACAGATTCGTGCTATTGTTAAGGCTGATATTCCAGTATGTGCACACATCGGATTGACCCCACAGTCCATCAATGCATTTGGCGGATTTAAGGTACAGGGCAAGGATGCAGCTCGTGCCCGTCAGGTAGTAGAGGACGCATTGGCAGTTCAGGAAGCAGGTGCCTTCATGGTGGTATTGGAGTGTGTGCCGGCTGCACTGGCTAGCTATATTACAGAGATTTTGGATATCCCGACCATCGGTATCGGAGCAGGAGCAGGCTGCGACGGACAGGTATTGGTCTACCAGGATATGCTTGGCATGTTCTCCGGCATGAAGCCAAAGTTCGTCAAGCATTTTGCAGAAATCGGCGAGATTATGCGCAATGCCTTTGCTACCTATGATGAAGAGGTCAAGAGCGGTGCTTATCCTGCAGAGGAGCACACCTTCAAGATTTCTGACGAAGTAATGGATGAAGTAAGAAAGGGAATGGACAAGGCATGTTAAGAACTACAACCAAGGCAGAAGTTAGAGAACAGGTAAAGAAGTGGAAGGCCGAAGGATTATCCATCGGCTTGGTTCCAACCATGGGATATTTGCATGAAGGTCATGGAAGCCTGATTGCTCGTGCGAGAAAAGAAAATGACCGCGTTATTGTATCTGACTTTGTAAACCCAATTCAGTTTGGACCCAAGGAGGACCTTGCAACTTATCCAAGAGATTTTGAAGCAGATTGCAAGTTGTGTGAGGAGTTAGGCGCAGACCTGATTTTCCATCCGGAACCGGAAGAAATGTATGCGGACAACTTCCATTCCTACGTGGGCGTGAATGTATTGTCTGAGAACCTTTGTGGCAAGAGCCGCCCGATTCATTTTAACGGGGTATGTACCGTAGTTACCAAGCTGTTCATGATCTCTCAGGCAGATCGAGCATACTTCGGACAGAAGGATGCTCAGCAGTTGGCAATCGTACGTCGCATGGTAAGAGACTTGGATTACAACATTGAAATCGTTGGATGCCCAATCATTCGCGAGGAAGATGGCCTGGCAAAGAGCTCCCGTAACACTTATCTCTCTGCAGAGGAGCGCGCAGCAGCCATTGTTCTTCATCGCGCATTAACTCTTGGGGAAGAGATGGTACGCGGTGGACAGAAGGATGCGGCCAAGGTAGTTGCTGCCATTACAAAAGAGATTGAAGCAGAGCCACTGGCCCGTGTTGACTACGTGGAACTGGTGGATTGGAACGAGTTGCAGCCACAGACAGTGGTACCGGATCAGGTATTGGTAGCAGTTGCTGTTTACATCGGCAAGACCCGTTTGATTGATAATTTTATTGTGGAGTAAAAGAGGAAGTTTATGGAACTTACAATGTTAAAAGGTAAAATTCATCGCGCTGTGGTAACCCAGGCGGCGTTGGATTATGTAGGCAGCATTACAGTGGATACGGAATTATTGGAAGCTGCCGGCATCTATGAGTATGAGATGGTACAGATTGTAGACGTAGAAAACGGCAATCGTTTTGAGACCTACACCATTGCAGGAGAACCGGGAAGCGGTATGATTTGTCTCAATGGCGCTGCTGCTCGTCAGGTCCAGGTAGGAGATCATGTGATTATCATGTGCTATGCTCGCTTGAATGAAAGCGAGGTAGCAGGTCACAAGCCGAAGGTTGTTTTTGTAGACGAGGAGAATCATATCTCTCGTTTGACCAATTATGAGAAGCATGGTCGCTTAGAAGACATGAATTAATTGACGAGGTGGATGAGGGACGACTACAATAGAGGTAGTGTATAAGGAGCGTATCATGACGAAAGACAACGTAGTATCTATTTTAAAGAACGCCAAGACTTACGTATCCGGAGAAGCTATTAGTCGGGAACTGGGAATCTCTCGTGCAGCGGTGAACAAGGCGGTGAAGTCTCTGCGGAGTGAAGGCTACACCATTGACTCCGTGACCAACAAGGGTTACATTCTCTTGAATGGTCCGGACCACTTGAGCGCAGGAGAGATACAGGCACACTTAGGGGAAGAACGGATGAAGCGTGTCATTTGCTTGGAGTCTACCCCATCCACCAATCTACACTTACACGGGATTGCCTATGAAGCGCCGGATGGAACCGTGGCAGTTGCCAACGAGCAGACCGCCGGTCGTGGTAGATTGGGCAGATCATTTGCATCTCCGAAGGATACGGGAATATATCTATCCTATTTAATGAAGCCATTTGTGATGCCATCGGAGGCCACCACAGTGACGGCTTGGACGGCAGTTGCTACCGCACGGGCTATTGAGCGGGTATGCGGCGTGGCGCCGGAGATTAAGTGGGTCAATGATATCGTCCTTGATTACAAGAAGGTCAGCGGTATTCTGACAGAGATGTCACTTGAATCGGAAACGGGACGAATTCAGAGTATTATTATTGGTATCGGCATCAATGTGAATGAGGTGGATTTTCCATCGGATTTGGCAGACAAGGCGATTTCTCTACGAATGAAGTTAGGGGCGCCGGTGTCGCGGGCAAAGTTGGCGGCAGCTTTAATTGAGGAGTTGGATCGCATGTACGAGGCCTGGCCGGAGAATACTGGGGAGTATTTGGAAGAATATCGCAATCGTTGCCACATGGTGGGACAGGAAGTTTCTGTGTTCTCTGTGGCTCCGGTTTCTGCCGATGAAATTGGAAAGGATGCAGCTCGTACCCCGCGGCATGGGGTGGTGCTGGGTATCAATCCGGACTTTTCGATTCAAGTGCGTTTTGAGGATGGTCATGAAGAAGCATTGAATTCCGGGGAAGTTAGTGTTCGCGGAATGTATGGTTACGTGTGAGGTGTCAATTATGAAAAAGTTTCATGAACTTTTAGAACAACGTTGGTTTTCCAATCTTTTTGTTGTATGTGCAGGTATTCTTTTTTACCTGTTAATGACCCATCTTTACATGTTTGCCGGCGCTTTTGGCGCGGTTAGACGTGTAGTGGCACCGATTATTATCGGTATTATAATTGCATATTTGCTTGATCCGCTTGCTAAGTTTTTTGAGCTTAAAGTGCTCCACAGGATGAAGAATGAGAAGGTGCGCCGTTATATTGGTGTTGTTCTGGCAATCCTAGTTGTGTTGCTTCTGGTTGGATTATTCTTTGCTATGCTGGTTCCGTCTTTGATTAGCAGTGTTGTTGGTATCGCTTCCAATGCGGAGACCTATGGTAAGAACATCCAGAAGATGATGTCGGATATTAACCGCGTTATGCCGAATTTGAAACTGGAGCCGGAGAAGTTTGTTAGCTTTGCAGAAGGTATTTTGAATCAGGTGATGACTTATGCTACCAAGAATTCCGGTGACATCCTCTCTGCATCTACCAACATCGGTAAGAGTGTATTCAATGGGCTCATCGGTTTCATCATTGGCATCTACATCTTGCTGAGCAAGCGTTATCTCTTAGATGGTATCTACGAGATTCGCAAGGGCTTTATCCCGGCAGAGCAGTTGAAGAAGAACAATGCCTTCTGGGCACGTGTGCATGAAATCTTTATCCAGTTCATCGGATACGATTTATTAGAAGGTCTCATCGTTGGTGCCATCAATGCCATCGTTATGGCTATCCTTGGTATGCCGTTTATTCCGTTGATTTCCGTTGTGGTTGGTGTGACGAATTTACTTCCGACCTTTGGTCCGATGGTGGGTGGTGTTGTGGGCACCATCATCCTTCTATTGAACAATCCGATTCATGCTCTCTGGTTTATCATTATGGTTATTGTGATTCAGACCATTGATGGCTACATTATCAAGCCTCGTCTCTTCGGTGGTTCCTTTGGCATCCCGGCAGTGTGGACCTTGATTGCCATTATCTTAGGTGGCCAGATGTTTCAGGTGGTTGGTATTCTTCTTGCCATTCCATTTGCAGCCATCATCAACATTCTCTACAAGGAGCAGTTCGTTCCGTGGTTGGCGAAGCGGAAGGTTAAAATCAATAAAGCAAACTAACTTGTTGCCCTCGGCCTTGGCCGGGGGCTTTACTTTTGGGCGGTTGCTTGCGGCATGGCTTGTTGGGGCGGCGTATGACGCCGGGGGATGAGCTCTGGATTCAGTATAATCACGGAAATTCGTGCAATATACTGAAGGACGGAACGTTCGGGGGCTCGGGAGGAAGGGCAATTCTCAGTATTATTATCGATATGTAATGCATGTACTGAAAATGACTCCCTTGGGGACGGGGTTAGTGTGTCATTTTGGGATGGATTCACTTGACCATGGAGTGAGGTAAGGGTACAGTTTTTATATGAAATGGAGGGGAAAGTTATGGCACTTATTCAAGTTAACTACATGTCTAGATCATTGTTTCGTCTCGTTCCGGTGAATGTGATTCTTCCGGTGGATCGATTTGATGCGGATAATGATCGCTATATCAATGGAAATGAACAGAAATACAAGACACTCTACCTATTGCATGGATTGCTGGGCAATTACACCGACTGGGTGAGTCAGACTCGCATTCAGAAGTGGGCAGAGGAGAAGAACCTTGCGGTTGTAATGCCGTCAGGGGACAATTCGTTTTATTTCAATGCGAGAACTCCGTGGAATGATTATAGCACCTTCATCGGGGAAGAGTTGGTAGAGATTACTCGCCGCATGTTCCCGCTGTCAGACAAGCGTGAGGATACCTTCATCGCTGGGCTTTCTATGGGTGGCTTTGGAGCACTGCGCTATAGTGCAATCTATTCCGAGACATTTAGCCATGTGGCGGCACTATCTTCTGCTGTGCACATCTTCGAGGATACTTCCGAAGAAGCCAACAACGGTCTCTTTGATAACAAGGCGG
>JAILCW010000017.1 GCA_024690265.1 Lachnospiraceae bacterium
GTGTTATTTCAATGAAGCAGTTACTGGAAGCAGGTGTTCATTTCGGACATCAGACTAGAAGATGGAACCCTAAGATGGCTCCATACATCTACACCGAGCGTAACAACATCCACATCATCGATCTTCAGAAGTCTGTAGGTCTTGTTGATGAGGCTTACAACGCAATCTTCGATATCGCTTCCCAGGGTGGTACCATTCTTTTCGTTGGTACCAAGAAGCAGGCTCAGGAGACTGTTGCAGCAGAGGCTGAGCGTTGTGGTATGTACTATGTTAATGAGCGTTGGTTAGGTGGTATGCTTACCAACTTCAAGACCATCCGTTCCCGTATTGAGCGTCTTAAGAAGATTGAGAAGATGCAGGAAGATGGTACTTTCGATGTTCTTCCTAAGAAGGAAGTTATCGAGCTTAAGAAGGAGATGGAGAAGTTACAGCGCAACCTTGGTGGTATCAAGGATATGGAGAGACTTCCAGATGCTATCTTTGTTGTTGATCCTAAGAAGGAAAGAATTTGTATCCAGGAGGCTCAGTCCCTCGGCTTAACTATCATTGGTATTGCTGATACTAACTGTGATCCAGATGAATTAGATTACATCATTCCTGGTAACGATGATGCAATCCGTGCCGTTAAGTTGATCGTTTCTAAGATGGCAGATGCTGTTATCGAGGCTAATCAGGGAGCTGAGGCATTAAGCGCAGAGGCTGTTGAGAGCGCTGCTGCAGATGCTGAGGATGCAGAGTAATTAATAATTAATCATTTGGAGGATATAACAATGGCTATTACAGCAGCTATGGTAAAAGAACTGCGTGAGATGACCGGCGCAGGTATGATGGATTGCAAGAAGGCATTGAACGAGACCAACGGAGATATGGATGAGGCTGTTGAGTTCTTGCGTAAGAACGGACAGGCTAAGGCTGAGAAGAAGGCTGGCCGTATCGCTGCAGAGGGTCTTTGCTCTGTGCTTGTTGAGGGTAATACCGCAGCTATCGTAGAAGTTAATTCTGAGACAGACTTCGTTGCTAAGAACGCTGATTTCAAGGCATTCGTTGATGAGGTTGCTGCTCAGGCAATCGCTTCTAACGCAGCTGATATGGACGCATTCATGGCAGAAGCTTGGAAGGCAGATTCTTCTAAGACTGTTAAGGATGCTTTGACTGACAAGGTTGCAGTTATCGGCGAGAACTTAACTATTCGTCGTTTTGAGAAGGTTGTTGCTTCTGAGGGCGCTGTTGTTTCTTATGTTCACGGTGGTGGACGTATCGGCGTTATCGTTGAGGTTGCTACTGATGTGGTTAATGATCAGGTTACTGAGGCAGCTACCAACGTTGCAATGCAGATTGCTGCATTGAATCCTAAGTATGTTTCTGAGGCAGATGTTGATCAGGAATATCTTGCACATGAGAAGGAAATTCTTCTTGCTCAGATTAACAATGATCCGAAGGAAGCTTCCAAGCCGGATAAGGTTAAGGAAGGTATGGTTTCCGGACGTATTAAGAAGGAATTAAAGGAAATCTGCTTGTTAGATCAGGTTTATGTTAAGGCTGAAGATGGTAAGCAGTCTGTTGCTCAGTATTTAGATCAGGTATCTAAGGCTGTTGGAGCAACTGTATCCATCAAGAAGTTTGTTCGCTTTGAGACTGGTGAAGGTCTTGAGAAGAAGAACGAAGACTTTGCAGCAGAAGTTGCTAAGCAGATGGGAATGTAATTCTTATAATTGATTTTCCTGTAAGGCACTATATTTAATATAGTGCCTTTCTTTCAATCTAAGTACAGTGGGGTAATTAACTATGAGCGATATTTTAGACCCTAAGGCAGAGGCTGACCGTAAGAGAGAGAAGCGGAAACGTGTACATCGAATGAAAATGGGAATCATTACTTTTATTGGTGTCTGGATGCTTGTATCTATACTTGCTACCGTTCTTCTCACCATTAAAGTGTTCTCTTTGCAACGTCAGTTGAATACCTTGTCTCAAAAAATCCAAGATTCTTTGGAAGCGCAAGAAACAGAGCAGAACGGCTCTTCTACAGTGCTTGAATCCGGAGATGTTTTGGTTACAAATTATAATGGTACGGCGGAGAGCAATTTGGCTGAAGTAGGAGATACATTGAAGGTATATCTTACCTTTGATGATGGCCCTAGCGCTAATACCAGTCGTATTCTAGATGTGTTGGACGATTATAACGTTAAGGCTACTTTCTTTGTGGTTGGCAAAACAGATGATGAGTCTAAGGCATTGTATAAGCGCATTGTTGATGAGGGACATACCATTGCGATGCATTCTTATTCACACAATTACAGTGACTTATATCAGTCTTTGGATTCTTTTTCTGCCGATTTTGAGCGTATCCAGAATACGATATATGATGCAACCGGTGTAGAGTCTCATTTGTATCGTTTTCCGGGCGGCAGTAGCAACCAGGTTAGTAATACGAACATGTCCGAGTACATACGTTATTTGAACGAGCATAACATCACCTATATGGATTGGAATGTTTCCAGTGGTGATGCGACTTCTGCGGCTTATACCGCCGATGAACTTGTTGAAAACGTAATGTCGGATGTGGTAAAATATAAGACGTCCGTGGTATTGCTACATGATGCGGATGGCAAGACAACAACGGTGGATGCTCTGCCGAAGATGATTGAGTCATTGCAATCTCAAGGGGCGCTGATTTTGCCAATCAGTGAGGATACCACGTTGATACAGCATGTTTCCTTGGTTTCTAACGATCAGGGACAAGCTGCTAACTAACGCGTATGGAGGATAATTATGGGATTTTTTAAGGATTTCAAGGAAGATTTTGCAGATGCTGTCGATGAGATGATTCCTGGCGGCAATGTAGATGAGACATTAGATAATGCAGATATGGTGAACACCCTTGATCAGGATGTTGATGTTGACTCTGAATTGTCTAAGTTAGATGGACTTCTTCAGCAGGTTACAGAGAAGATTGACCGTGAAGATGTTAACAAGAGTGCTGCAGTTGAGACGGTTCGTCCTGCTTCAGTTGCTCGTGAAGAAAAACCTGTTATGAAAGTTGAGGAAAGAAGAACAATGGATACCATGAATCATGTTGAGAACACAACCACTACACCTCAGGCTTCTGATGAGAACGCTGTTATTACCAGTGGAATGAGCATTACTGGTGATTTGGAGTCTACCGGTTCTATCGCTGTTGAAGGTAAGATCAACGGTAATGTTACCTGCTATGGCAAGTTAACTGTTACCGGAACTATCAACGGAAATAGTTCTTCTGCTGAGTTCTTTGCTGATTCTGCTAAGATCGAAGGCGAGGTTAATACAACCGGAACTGCTAAGATTGGTGTTGGCTCTGTTGTTATTGGTAATATTACGGCTACAAGCGCAGTAATTGCTGGAGCTGTTAAGGGTGATATTGATGTACAGGGACCTGTAGTAGTTGATACTTCTGCAGTTGTTATGGGTAACATCAAGTCTCGTTCTGTACAGATTAATAACGGCGCTGTTATTGAAGGTTTCTGTTCTCAGGCTTATGCAGACGTTGATGTTTCCAGCGTATTTGCATAAATTGATTGTTAGGAGCTATTCATGAAGCGTGTTCTTTTAAAACTAAGTGGTGAAGCATTAGCTGGTGAGAAGAAAACTGGTTTTGATGAAGCAACTTGTATTCAGGTTGCTAATCAGGTAAAGGTAATTGTTGATAAGGGTACCGAAGTTGGTATCGTTATTGGTGGTGGCAACTTTTGGAGAGGTCGTACCAGTGAGACAATCGATCGTCCGAAGGCTGATCAGATTGGTATGCTTGCTACCATTATGAATTGTATTTATGTATCTGAGATTTTCCGTTATGTAGGTATGGATACGGAAGTTATGACTCCATTCCAGTGTGGAGCATTTACTACATTATTTTCCAAGGATGCTGCCATTTCTTCTTTGAAGGCTGGCAAGGTTGTATTCTTTGCAGGTGGTACCGGCCATCCTTATTTCTCAACGGATACCGCTACTGTTTTGCGTGCGGTTGAGATTGAGGCAGAGGAGATTCTGCTTGCTAAGGCAATCGATGGTATTTACGATAGCGATCCTAAGGTGAACCCGAATGCCAAGAAGTATGACACAATCACTATTGGTGAAGTGATTGATCAGCGCTTGGCTGCTATGGATTTATCTGCTTCCATCATGTGTATGGAGAATAAAATGCCAATGTTTGTATTCCCGTTGAATGAAGAGAATGCAATTGTTAAGGCTATTGATGGTACGATTTCCGGTACCAGAGTAACAGTTTAAGGGAGGGTGTTTGTATGGACGAACGCTTAAAACAATTTGAAGACAAGATGAACAAAACATTAGACAACTTATATTCTGAGTTTTCTACGATTCGTGCTGGCCGTGCAAACCCACATATCTTGGATAGGTTAATGGTGGACTATTACGGAGCACCTACTCCAATCCAGCAGGTTGCCAATGTATCTGTTCCGGAACCGCGAATGATTCAGATTCAGCCTTGGGAGCCATCTATTTTAAAAGAAATTGAGAAGGCGATTCTTACTTCTGAGATTGGTATTAATCCAACCAATGATGGTAAGATGATTCGTTTGGTATTTCCTGAGCTCACAGAGGAACGTCGTAAGGATCTAGTGAAGGATGTTAAGAAGAAGGGCGAGAATTCTAAGGTCGCTATTCGTAACATTCGTCGTGATGCGGTTGATTCCTTCAAGAAGCTGAAGGGTGAAGACATTTCCGAGGATACCATCAAGGATTTGGAGGATGAGGTTCAGAAGTTGACCGATTCTTTCATCAAGAAGATTGATGGAGCAATTGACGACAAGTCCAAGGAAGTTATGACTGTTTAATCTTGAGGGCGCACTGTGTGTGCCCTTTTTTATTTCAAGGAGGCTTGATATGTCTGAGGTACCGAAACATATAGCGATTATTTTGGACGGCAACGGTCGTTGGGCTAAGTCCAAAGGTATGCCGAGAACCTATGGTCATACCATGGGGGCTAAGAATGTAGAACCCATTTGTCGTGCTGCGGACGCTTTGGGTGTGAAATATTTGACTATGTATGCTTTTTCAACAGAAAACTGGAATCGTCCTAAGGATGAAGTGACTGCATTGATGAAGTTACTGGATAGTTATATGAAGAACTGTCTGAATCTGGCCAAGAATAACAATATGCGAGTGCGCGTTATTGGTGACATTACCCGTTTGGAGCCATCCATGCAGGAGAAGATTCGTAAGCTTGAAGATGAAAGTGCTAAGTATACCGGTCTGAATCTTCAGATTGCGATTAATTATGGCTCCCGTGATGAGATGGTGCGCGGCATGCGTAAGATGTTTACGGACATCAACGAGAAGGGGGAAGATGCGTCGGCCATTACGGAAGAACGTTTCGCTTCGTATTTGGACACTGCTGATATTCCGGATCCTGATTTGATGATTCGCACCAGTGGAGAACAGCGGTTATCCAACTATCTGATGTGGCAATTGGCCTATGCAGAGTTTTATTTTACCGATGTACCATGGCCGGACTTCCACGAAAAAGAATTAAAAGAAGCGGTAGATGCATATTGTAACCGAGATCGAAGATATGGGCTTGTAAAGTAATGATGAACAAAATATTGTGGATTTTTCGCGGATAATCCATATATATCTCACTCTTAATGTGGTAAGATTAAGAGTGAGATTTTTATTATTATGAGGAGATTTTTGGTATGTTTAAGACCCGTTTATTAAGCGGAATTGTACTTGTGATTTTAGCCATTGTGTTTATCGGTTTCGGAGGTGAACTGTTGGCTGCCGGTATGGGCTTTATTTCCTTAGTAGGGATGTATGAGTTGTACCGTGTATTCAAGATGGAGCGTTCCTTATTGGCGAATGTTTGCTATGTTGCGGCGCTCGCTTACTACATTGCTTTGATTTGGGATTGGAATCCGGTTGCCGGTGGTAGTGCGGTATTCGTTTTTGGCATTGCAGTGTTCTTGATTTGCATTCTTGCAATCTATGTTTTTTCTTATCCGAAGTATAAGGCTGACCAGATTATGGCTGCATTCTTTGGCTTTTTCTATGTTGCACTTATGTTATCCTATGTGTTCTTTACCCGTGAGTTGGAGCGCGGTGCTTACTTGGTATGGTTGATTTTTGTGTGCTCCTGGGGATGTGATACCTGCGCTTACTGCGTTGGCAAGCTTTTCGGCAAGCATAAGATGGCCCCTGTTCTTAGCCCGAAGAAATCCATTGAAGGTGCATGTGGTGGGGTTCTTGGCGCAATGCTTTTGACCTTACTTCTGGGATTTGTTTTCCGTAGTCACATGGATGTTTCCGTATCTGAGATTCTGTTATTGGCTGCAGGAAGTGGTCTGGGTGGACTGATTTCTATGGTGGGCGATTTGGCAGCCTCTGCGATTAAGCGTAATTATGATATCAAGGATTATGGTACGCTGATTCCAGGACACGGCGGAATCTTGGATCGTTTTGACAGTATGATTATTACCGCACCGATTGTGTATTATCTGTGCGTGTTTGCATTAGCTTAAGTAAAGAAGGTTAAAGGGAATGAGAAATATAGCAATTCTGGGGTCTACCGGTTCGATTGGAACACAGACCTTATCCATTGTTTCTGAAAAGGAAGACTTAAAGGTAGTGGCCATGTCTTGTGGCCGCAATATCAAGTTATTTGAACAGCAGGTACGAAAATACCGGCCAAAGTTGGTCTCTGTTTGGGAGGAGAAGGATGCAGCATCCTTACGTACCTCATTGTCTGATATGGATGTAGAGGTTCTGAGTGGGATGGATGGTTTACTGGCTGTGGCAACCATTCCGGAGAGTGAAGTTTTAGTAACTGCCATTGTTGGTATGCTTGGCATCCGACCTACCATTGCAGCCATTGAAGCCGGTAAAGATATCGCTCTGGCGAACAAAGAAACCTTGGTTACTGCCGGTCATATTATCATGCCATTAGCGAAAAAATGCGGGGTGTCCATCCTTCCAGTGGATAGCGAACATTCAGCTATTTTCCAGTCATTGCAGGGCAATGAACACAACGATATCGAGAAAATCATTCTGACGGCATCCGGCGGTCCATTCCGTGGGAAAACATTGGATGATTTGGAAAAGGTGACAGTTGCAGATGCCTTGGCACATCCTAATTGGAACATGGGGCGGAAGATTACCATCGATTCTGCGACCATGGTGAATAAAGGCTTGGAGGTTATGGAGGCAAAGTGGCTCTTTGATGTTCGCCTTTCACAAATCTTAGTTGTTGTTCATCCCCAGAGTATTATTCATTCGGCAGTAGAATACGAAGATGGCGCGGTCATTGCTCAGATGGGCGTTCCGGATATGCGCCTTCCAATTCAGTATGCGTTGTACTATCCGAATCGTCTTCCTATGACAGGCAAGAGATTAGATTTGTTTGAGGTTGGTCAGTTGACCTTTGAGCAACCGGATATGGAAACCTTCTTTGGTTTACAGTTAGCTTTTGAGGCCATGAATACCGGTGGCAACATTCCAACAATTTATAATGCTGCCAATGAACGAGCTGTGGCCTTGTTCTTGGATGAGAAGATTCCATTCCTTCGTATTCCGGAATTGATTTCAGAGGCCATGATGGAAGTAGATTATATTCCAAATCCAACAGTAGATGACATTTTAGCGACGGAGCAGGCAACCTATGAATATATTGATTGCAATCTTAATCTTTAGTTTTATTATTATCTTTCATGAGTTTGGTCATTTTATCACTGCCAAAAAGTGTGGCATTAAAGTATTGGAGTTTTCTTTGGGCTTAGGACCTACGATTTGGGGTATCCAAGGCAAAGAAACCAAGTACTCCATCAAATTATTGCCCTTTGGCGGTGCTTGTATGATGGAGGGCGAGGACGAAGCCAGCGATAGCGCGAGAGCATTTGGTAACAAGCCATTGTGGCAGCGTTTTTTAGTGGTACTGAATGGCCCGATGTTTAACTTCATTCTGGCATTCCTGTTATCCCTTGTGATGATTGGATGTGTTGGAGTGGATCGTCCGATTATCAGCGATACCATTGATGGATATGCGGCGCAGAAAGCAGGCTTGAGTTCCGGAGATGAGATTGTATCCATTAATTCCTATCGTGTTCATTTTTACCGTGAGATTAGTTTGTACACGTTCTTTCATCAGGGAGAGCAACTGCATATTCAATACAAGCGTGATGGGCAGGTTTACAATGCTACTGTTACGCCACAATTGGATGAAGAATCCGGTCGTTATTTGATTGGTGTACAAGGTGGCAATTACGAAAAGGTAAATCCTTTGGAGACCATTACTTATAGTGTTTGGTGGATCAAATACCAGATTTATACTACATTTAAGAGCTTATCTGCATTGTTTACCGGTATGGTTTCTATGAATGAGATGTCTGGTCCGGTAGGTATCGTTAAAACCATTGGTGATACTTATGAACAATCGGTTCAGGTAAGCTGGTTCTTGGCAGTAATGAATCTTTTGAATATTACCATACTGCTATCTGCGAACCTTGGTGTAATGAATCTGCTGCCAATTCCTGCATTGGATGGTGGCCGTATTGTCTTTTTCCTTGTGGAAGCCATCCGTGGCAAGAAAATCGATGAAAACATCGAAGGCTATGTCAATATGATTAGCTTCTTTTTGCTTATGGGATTGATGGTATTTGTAATGTTTAATGATATTTCTAAATTAATGGGATAGAGGAACCTATGGAACGTAAAATGACAAAAGAAATCAATATTGGAAATCGTGTCATTGGTGGTGGACATCCGATTTTAATCCAGTCTATGACCAATACGAAGACCGAAGATGTTGCGGCAACAGTTGCTCAGATTCAGGCTTTGACCGCAGCGGGATGTGACATTATTCGTTGCGCCTGTCCTACAATGGAAGCCGCATGTGCATTGGAAGAAATCAAGAAACAGATTTCCATTCCATTGGTTGCAGATATTCATTTTGATTACCGTTTAGCTATTGCAGCTATGGAACATGGTGCTGACAAGATTCGTATCAATCCTGGTAATATTGGATCTACTGACCGTATTAAGGCGGTAATTGACGTTGCCAAGGAACGTAACATCCCTATTCGTGTCGGTGTCAACAGTGGTTCATTGGAAAAGGATCTGGTAGAGAAGTACCATGGCGTAACAGCTGAGGGTATCGTAGAAAGTGCCTTGGATAAGGTTCATATCATTGAAGAACTTGGCTATGATAATCTTGTGATTAGTATCAAGTCTTCGGACGTTATGATGTGTGTCAAGGCTCATGAATTAATCTCTCAGAAGACCAATTATCCGCTTCATGTAGGCATTACTGAGTCCGGTACTGTAATTAGCGGAAATATCAAATCTGCAATTGGTTTGGGATTGATTCTAAATCAAGGTATCGGTGATACCATTCGTGTATCTCTTACCGGAGATCCATTAGAGGAGATTAAGTCTGCCAAGCTGATTCTTCGTACGCTTGGCCTACGTAAGGGCGGCATTGAGATTGTTTCATGTCCTACTTGCGGACGTACACAAATCGATTTGATTGGACTTGCTACCAAGGTCGAGAATATGGTGGCAGATATTCCGTTGGATGACGTTAAGGTTGCTGTTATGGGCTGTGTAGTTAATGGCCCTGGAGAAGCCAAAGAAGCCGACATCGGAGTGGCCGGAGGTATTGGTGAAGGTCTCTTAATCAAACATGGTGAGATTATTAAGAAGCTTCCGGAAGACCAGTTGTTAGAAGCTCTTCGTCAGGAACTTTTGCACTGGGATGAATAAATAATAGATATGGGGTTAGTGAATGGATACCGCATTTTTTGACTTGTTTCGTGAACTTAAGACAGATGACAAATTGAATACGGTACTGGGTAACGCAGTTGTTAATAAGGTTGCAACCAATCGCAATCATAATGTTATGCGCATTTATCTAACCTCGGATACATTGATTCCCAAGCGTCGTATTTGGAAATTAGAGGAGCAGATTAAGAAACAGTATTTTAGTTCGGACAACATGGATGTGCATATTGTAGAGCAGTTTCATTTGTCGGACCAGTATACTGCCGAAGCGCTTTATGGGCTTTACAAGGATAGTATTCTTGAAGAGTTTAACCGATATGACGCGATTCTGTTTAGTTTATTAAAACGAGGGGATTTTCGCTTTGAGAACAATCATGTAATCGTAACCCTTGAGAATACGGTAATTGCCCATCAATCCGAATTGACTCTGTCTGATTTGCTTCATCGCATTTTTTGTGAGCGATGTGGCTTATCTATTGAGATTTCTTTCGAATACAAGGATTGTCATGTGACCCGTTATCGTCAGGATGCGGATTTACAAATTATTAATAAGATTGCTGCAATTGAAGAACGTGTTGCTTTGGCAGAGAAGCAGAAGGAACTCTTAGAAGAAGAACCCAAGGAAGACAATTCCAAGTTTATGAAGGCTCCGAAGGGAGATGGAGGCTTCGAAGATGGTGGGGATGGCTCGAAGAAAAAGGCAATTCCCGGAAATGACAACAAAGGCGGATTCCAACGCCGCGGTGGCTCCTTCTTCAAACGTTCCAACAATCCGGATACTATCTATGGTCGTGATTTTGAAGATGCGCCCATTAGCATCAGTGAAGTATTCGATGGCATTGGAGAGGTAACGGTTCATGGACAGGTATTGTCCCTCGAGACCACGCCACTTAAGAAGGTTGAGAAAACGATTGTATCCTTCGTTTTGACGGATTTTACCGATAGCATCAAAGCGAAGCTCTTTATTCCTAATGAACAGTTGGATGAGTTCTTAGGCAACCTAAAGAGTGGTTCCTTCTATACCATAAAGGGCACTCCGACCTTTGATCAGTGGGATAAGGAATTGGCATTCACTTCGGTCTTTGGTATGATGAAGAGCTCCGATTTCCGTACCCCTCGTGTAGATACGGCTCCAGTGAAGCGTGTGGAGCTTCATTGTCATACCAAGATGAGTGATATGGACGGTGTTTCTGAGGTCTCTGATATTATTAAACAGGCCATGAAGTGGGGACACAAAGCCATCGCCATTACGGATCATGGCGTAGTTCAGTCTTTCCCGGATGCAGACCATACTGTTTCCGGTGATTTTAAGGTGATTTACGGTGTTGAAGGATACTTGGTGGATGATACCAAGCTTATTGTCCAGAATTCCAAGCATCAAAACTTGGATGATACCTATGTTGTATTTGATATCGAAACCACGGGCTTGAACGCCAAGAAGGTCAAGATTATCGAAATTGGTGCGGTGAAAGTACAGAATGGTGAGATTATCGATCGCTTCTCTGTTTTTATTGATCCCAAGCAACCATTACCTTATGAGATTGTGAATCTGACTCATATTACCGATGATATGCTTCGTGGTCAGGAAACCATCGATGTGGTTCTTCCAAAGTTCAAGGAATTTTGCGGAGATTCGATTCTTGTGGCACATAATGCGGACTTTGATACGGGATGTATTCTTGCTCAGTGTCAGAAGCTTGGTATTCATTGGGACTTTACCTATATGGATACGGTTCCATTGGCTAAGTACTTGTTGCCTAGCCTTAAGAACTACAAGCTGGATACCGTTGGCGCAGCCATGGGTGTATCCCTAGATAATCACCATCGTGCAGTAGAAGATGCAGAGTGTACGGCGCAGTTCTTTGTGAAGTTTTTGGTTGATCTTAAGAAGCGTGGCATCGAGGATTTAGATACGCTTAACGAAGAAACCCGTATGAATGAAGAACGCATTCGTAAAGAGCGTCCATACCATATCATTATTCTTGCAAAGAATGATATTGGACGCATTAACTTATATCGATTGGTCAGTGCCTCTCATTTGAAGTATTTCCGACGCCAGCCGAAGATTCCTAAGAGTCTTATTGAGAAGTATCGTGAAGGCTTAATCATAGGTTCTGCCTGCGAAGCCGGTGAGTTGTTCCAGGCTGTTTTGTTAGGTAAGTCCGATACGGAAGTTGCTCGTATTGTCAATTTCTATGATTACTTGGAAGTACAACCGATAGGCAATAACGCCTTTTATTTGCGTGATGAAAAGAATCGCGAAAAGTACGGCATTGCAACGGAAGAGGATTTGCGCAATCTGAATCGACGCATTGTTCAATTGGGACAGGAGTTTAACAAGCCAGTTTGTGCTACCTGCGACGTGCATTTCCTTAATCCGGAGGATGAAGTATATCGTCGTATTATTATGAGTAACAAGGGCTTTGATGATGCGGATCAACAGGCTCCATTATTCTTACATACCACAGAAGAGATGCTTCAGGAGTTTTCCTACCTTGGGGGCGAGAAGGCAGAGGAAGTGGTTATTACCAATCCCAATATGATCGCTGATTGGTGTGATCGGATTCATCCGACCCGTCCGGACAAGTGTCCTCCGGTCATCGAAGATTCCGATAATATGCTTCGTAAGATTTGTTATAACCGTGCCCATGAGATGTATGGTGAGAACCTTCCTGAAATCGTAGAGGCTCGCTTGGAACGAGAGTTGAACTCTATTATTTCCAACGGCTATGCCGTTATGTACATCATTGCCCAGAAGCTTGTTTGGAAGTCCAATGAAGATGGTTACTTGGTTGGTTCCCGTGGTTCAGTAGGTTCATCCTTTGTTGCAACAACTGCAGGTATTACAGAGGTTAATCCTTTGAGCCCGCACTATATTTGCCGGAAGTGTCACTATGTCGACTTTGATTCTGAAGAAGTGAAGTCCTATGCCGGACGTGCCGGTTGTGACATGCCGGACAAGAAGTGCCCGGTGTGCGGTGAGGAATTGTATAAGGATGGATTTGATATCCCATTCGAGACCTTCCTTGGGTTTAAGGGTGATAAAGAGCCGGATATCGACTTGAACTTCTCCGGTGATTATCAGTCCAAGGCGCATAAGTATACGGAAGTTATCTTTGGTGAGGGCCAGACCTTTAAGGCCGGAACCATTGGTACTTTAGCTGATAAGACCGCATACGGTTATGTAAAACATTACTTTGAAGATCGTGATCAGATCAAACGTCGTTGCGAGATTGAACGAATCCTAGCCGGTTGTGTTGGAGTTCGTCGTAGTACAGGCCAGCATCCGGGTGGTATCATCGTTCTTCCGGTAGGGGAGGAGATTGATACCTTTACGCCGGTTCAGCATCCTGCCAATGATATGGAATCTGATATTATTACGACCCACTTTGATTACCATTCCATTGATTCTAACCTGCTAAAGTTGGATATTCTTGGACATCAGGATCCGACTATGATTCGAATGTTAGAAGATTTGACCGGTCTTCATGCCCAGGAGATTCCATTGGATGATCCGACGGTTATGTCTCTATTCAAGGATACGTCAGCACTTGGAGTTGAGCCGGAAGATTTGTGGAATTGTGATATGGGAACCCTTGGTATTCCGGAGTTTGGTACTGACTTCGCTATGGGCATGTTGCGTGATACACAGCCGAAGGAGTTTACAGACTTGATTCGAATTGCCGGACTTGCTCATGGTACCGACGTTTGGTTGGGCAATGCACAGACTTTGATTCAAGAGGGAAAGGCAACGATTTCTACCGCCATTTGTACCCGTGATGATATCATGACTTACCTTATTGGTATGGGACTAGAATCCGAGGAGTCCTTCAAGATTATGGAGGCTGTTCGTAAGGGTATGGTAGCTAAGGGTAAGGCAGATAAATGGCCTGGCTGGAAGCAGGATATGATTGATCATGGTGTGCCGGATTGGTATATCTGGTCCTGTGAGAAGATTAAGTACATGTTCCCTAAAGCCCATGCAGCCGCTTACGTTATGATGGCTTGGCGTGTGGCCTATTGCAAGGTGTTTTACCCATTGGCGTACTATGCAGCATTTTTCTCTATCCGTGCTACGGCCTTTGACTATGAGAAGATGTGTCAGGGCCAGGATCGATGCGAAGCTGAGCTTTTGGCCCTTGATAATAAATCCAAAGAAACGAAGCTTTCGGCCAACGAAGATGCTCTGTATCGTGATTTGCGTATTGTTCAGGAGATGTATGCCAGAGGATATGAATTTCTGCCGATGGATTTGTATCAATCCGATGCACGTTATTTCAAAATCGTGGATGGTAAGTTGTTACCTCCATTAGAAAAGCTTGGCGGTATGGGACCTGCTGCTGCAGAGAGCCTTGCCATTGCCGCTTCTCAGGCTACATTCCTTAGCAAGAATGACTTGAAGAACCGTGGTAAAGTAAGTGCAAGTACCATAGAAACAATGGATCGTTTGGGTATTATTCCAAACTTGCCGGAATCAGATCAGTTATCACTGTTTGATTTCCAACGCGTATAAGGAAGAGAAAAAGGAAAAGAAAAAGGAATTGCAACATGAAAGATTTAATGGACATTCGTAAGGATATTGACTGTATTGACAAGGAAATCCTGCGACTCTATGAACAACGGCTGTCGTTAGCTTGTGATGTAGCCAACTACAAAATAGCTAATCACAAGCCTGTTTTGGACAAGGAACGGGAAGCACAAAAGATTGCAGCATTGACCTGTGATTGCAAGGACTCTTTTACACGGCAGGGTGTAGAAGAGTTGTTCCAGCAGATTATGTCCACCAGTCGGAAGAAGCAATATCAAATGATGGCGCAAAAGGGCGTGCTTCATGATTTCGGTTTCGAAGCAGTTCCACAGTATTCCTACCAAGGGAAACGTGTGGTGTTTCAGGGTGTTGCCGGAGCTTATTCCCATGCAGCCATGGAAGAATTCTTTGGACCTATTGAGAATTACGACCATGTGGATACCTGGCGGGATGCCATGGAATCCTTGAAGCGAGGAGATGCTGATTACGCTGTGCTTCCAATTGAGAACTCTACGGCAGGAGCTGTTACGGAAAACTATGATTTATTGCTGGAATATGATGTTGCCATTATTGGAGAGCAGATTTTGCCGATTCATCATGC
>JAILCW010000020.1 GCA_024690265.1 Lachnospiraceae bacterium
TGGATCCGCGAATGGCGAAATTCCAGGATATTTTCAATGAGTTTAAGGAGGTGTAACGAGATGTCTATCTGTCCTAAGAACAAATCTTCCAAGGGAAGAAGAGATAAGAGAAGAGCAAACTGGAAAATGAGTGCTCCTACCTTAGTTAAGTGCAGCAAGAGTGGCGCATTAATGATGCCTCATCGTGTATGCAAGAACTGTGGATCTTACAATAAGAAAGAGATCATCCCTCAGGATTAATCTTTACACATTCCATAGGCAATATTGCCCTCCGAAATGCATGTTTCGGAGGGTTTTTTTCTGCCTTGATTTTGAT
This sequence comes from Lachnospiraceae bacterium, assembly GCA_024690265.1. Taxonomy (GTDB): domain Bacteria; phylum Bacillota; class Clostridia; order Lachnospirales; family Lachnospiraceae; genus XBD2001. The sequence continues at coordinate 317 of JAILCW010000020.1, forward strand.
ATGTATATATAGTATATTTTCAGTTGAGTAGTTTGGACGACTAGTCCATTGGAGGGTAAACATGAGTGAAATCACACGAGTTGCCTTAGATGCTATGGGTGGTGATAATGCCCCTGTCGAGATCATCCAAGGTGGTATAGATGCGATTAATGAACGAGATGATATTCATCTTTGTTTGGTTGGCCAGGAGGATGTTATTGAGGCAGAACTGGCAAAGTATAATTATCCGAAGGATCAGATAACAATATATCCTGCAAGCGAGGTCATTGAGACAGCAGAGCCTCCGGTGAATGCCATCAAGAAGAAGAAGGATTCTTCCATTGTTGTTGGTATGAAGCTTGTGAAGGATGGCGAAGCAGATGCATTTGTTTCTGCTGGTAGTTCCGGAGCAATCCTTGTTGGCGGTCAGCTGATTGCCGGACGTATCAAGGGCGTGAAGCGTGCTCCGTTGGCACCACTTATTCCTACTGAGAAGGGCGTATCCTTGTTGATTGACTGTGGCGCCAATGTAGATGCCAGAAGCGAGCATTTGGTTCAGTTTGCTCGTATGGGTTCCATCTATATGGAGCATGTTATGGGATTGGAGAAGCCTCGTGTTGCTATTGTTAACATTGGAGCAGAAGAAGAGAAGGGCAATGCACTTGTGAAGGAGACTTATCCTTTGCTGAAGGCTTGTGAAGATATTAACTTCGTAGGTAGTATCGAGGCCAGAGATATTCCGAAGGGTGACGCAGATGTCATTGTTTGTGAGGCCTTTGTTGGTAATGTTATCCTGAAATTGTACGAGGGATTGGCATCGACATTGATTCATGTGGTTAAGACCGGTATGACCAGTACACCGCTTAGTACCTTGGGTGCTGCAATGGCGAAGCCGGCATTGAAGCGTACTTTGAAGGCGTTTGATGCTTCTACTTATGGTGGAGCACCGCTTCTAGGATTGAATGGTTTGATTGTTAAGACTCACGGAAGTGCTACAGCCATTGAAGTACATAATTCCATTATTCAGTGTGTTACCTTTAAGGAACAGAATATTAAAGAAAAAATTAGTAATTGTTTAAATGCTGCAGATGAAGACTAGGAGGAAGCAAGATGGAATTTGAAATTTTAAAGAAGGTTATTGCAGAAGTATTAAGCGTTGACGAAGCTGAGATTACCAAGGATACCACTTTTATTGATGACCTTGGTGCAGATTCTTTGGATGTGTTCCAGATTATTATGGGCGTTGAAGAGGAATTGGACATCGAAGTTAATAGCGATGATGCAGAGAAGATTGTTACTGTAGGTGATGCAGTAGAATTGATCCGCAAGACCGTAGGACAATAAATCAAGAGATGTGAGCGAAAACCCTTGGTATCAAGGGTTTTTGTTCCTTATAGGGAGAGTATGTTGAACGTAAGCGAATTTGAAAAAAACATCGGATATGAGTTTAAAGACAAAAGCTTACTTACGCAGGCACTGACCCACAGTTCCTATGCCAATGAGAAACACTTGGGCAAGTTCACAGATAATGAACGCTTAGAGTTCCTTGGTGATGCTGTGTTGGAAGTGGTATCAAGTGAGTTTTTGTATTTAAATTTTTCACAATTCTCAGAAGGAGAATTATCAAAACTACGCGCAAGTCTGGTATGTGAACCGACGCTGGCTTATTGTACGAAGGAAATTGCTTTGGGCGATTTTGTTCGATTGGGCAAGGGCGAGGAGCAGACCGGAGGTCGTTTGCGCAAGTCTATCCTTTCGGATGCCCTTGAGGCTGTGATTGGAGCAATGTTCTTGGATGGTGGAATGGCGCCGGCCAAGGCATTTATCCTTCGTTTTATTCTCACGGATATTGAACACAAGCGTAAATTCCATGATAGCAAGACTGCATTACAGGAAGTAGTGCAGGCAATGCATACGGAACAGCTCCATTATGAATTGGTCAGCGAAAGCGGTCCGGATCATTGCAAGGAGTTCGTTGTTTCTGTATTTGTTGGGGAGAAGTGCTTGGGAACCGGTCATGGTTCTTCGAAAAAAGCCGCAGAACAGGAAGCTGCCGTTCAGGCACTGCTGCTGATTGAGGGAGAGAAGAAATAATGTATCTGAAAAGCATTGAAATGCATGGATTCAAATCCTTTGCAAATAAAATCGTTCTGGAATTCCATAATGGTATTACCGGCATTGTTGGACCGAATGGTAGTGGAAAGAGTAACGTTGCAGATGCAGTACGTTGGGTATTGGGCGAGCAGAGTGCTCGTCAGCTTCGTGGTGCCAGCATGCAGGATGTTATTTTTGCCGGTACACAGAACCGCAATCCATTAAGTTATGCATACGTTGCAATTACATTGGATAATTCCGACCATATGCTTCCAATCGATTTTGAGGAGGTTACCATTGCTCGTCGTGTATACCGCTCCGGCGAGAGTGAATACTTATTGAATGGCTCTCCTTGTCGTTTGAAGGATGTGAATGAGCTTTTCTACGATACCGGTATTGGTAAAGAGGGTTACTCTATTATCGGTCAGGGTCAGATTGAGCGTATTCTTTCCGGTAAGCCGGAGGAGCGTCGTGAGCTGTTTGACGAGGCTGTAGGTATCGTCAAGTACAAGAAGCGCAAGGCTGCGTCCATCAAGAAGTTGGAAGAAGAACGAGAGAATCTCGTTCGTGTCAACGATATTTTGGGTGAGTTGGAGCGTCAGGTTGGTCCGTTGGAGGAACAGGCGCAGACAGCCAAGCTATATTTGAAGCGCAAGGAAGAACTGAAGACTTATGATGTGAACATGTTCCTGTTGGAACTGGCTCGTTTGAGTGATCAGTTAGAGGATATTAATAAGAACTTCGCTATTGCAGATGAACAGCTTGCAAATCAGCGTGAAGAGGACGAGCGTATTAAGGTTACTTATGCTTCGTTGGAGGAGCAGTTAGAGGCAGTTGATGAGCAAATCGATCGCTTGAAGGATGAGGAATCCAAGACTTCCATCGCTCGTAGTAACTTAGAGAACGAAATTAAGCTCTTAGAGGAGCAGATTCGTTTTGCACAGTCTTCAGAGGAGAATACCGCAAAGCGCAAGCAGGAAATCGAGCAGGAGCGCGATAACTATCTTGCTGAGCGCGAAGGTTATGAGAAGGAAAATGCCGAGTTAACGGAGCTTTTGAATGAAGCAGTAGAGCGTTTGAACAAGGCTAAGGAGTATTTTCAGAACTTAGAGAGCGAGATTAATACCTGTAATGAGGGTATTGAGCGTGACAATCGTGAGATGTTGTCCTTGATTAATGGTCGAAGTGAGATCAAATCCAAGGAGCAGAAGTTTGCTACCATGACGGAGCAGATTAATATCCGTAAGGCTCAGTTGAACCAGCGCCTATTAGCTCGTAAGACTGAGGAGAATCAGCTCCAGGAAGAAGTACAGAAGGCAGAAGCTGCATTCGAAGAAGTACGTAATAAGGCGGAAGGCTTAGAAAAGAGCCAGCGAGAAATTGAGACCAAGATTCGTGAGTCCAAGGATAAGATTCGTCAGGCCAATCAGGCACTGCAGGAAGCCAAGGACGCTTACAACAAGGAATCTTCCAGATTAGAGTCTCTTAAGAATATTGCAGAGCGCTATGATGGATATGGTAAGAGTATTCGTTCCGTTATGGAGCAGAAGGACAAGAATTCCGGCATTCATGGTGTTATTGCTGACTTGATTCACGTTGATAAGAAGTACGAAGTAGCCATCGAGACAGCACTTGGCGGTAATATTCAGAACATTGTTACTGAAGATGAAGATACTGCAAAGCGCATGATTGATTATTTGAAGAAGAATCATTTGGGCCGCGCTACCTTCTTGCCGATTACCAGTGTGGATGGTCGTGGTAACTTCAAGAAGACAGAAGTATTAGAGGATAAGGGCGTTATTGGCCTTGCTAGTGAATTAGTAGACTGCGATTCCCAATACGAAGGTGTTATTGCATACTTGCTTGGTAGGGTTGTTGTTACCAAGACAGTAGATGATGCATTGGCTTTGGCTCGCAAGAACAAGTATAGCCTTCACATTGTTACATTGGAGGGTGAGTACTTAAGCCCTGGTGGATCTATTTCCGGTGGTGCTTTCCGCAATAACAGCAATCTTCTTGGTCGTCATCGTGAGATTGATGATATGGAGAAACGTTTGGCTGAATTAGAGGCCAAGCAGAAAGAGATGGATCAGGATATCTTGAGTCGTCAGACTTCCATTGCATTGTTAGAAGATGACTTGGATGAGAACCGCAAAGCCTTGTCTGCAACTGCCGTTGAGAAGAATACGGCTGAGATTAACTTGGAACGATCCAAGGAATTGATGAAGGAAAGCGAGAATGCTTTCAAGTCCCTGAATACCGAGGGGGCAGATATCGAGAAGCAGTTGGCTGAAATCGAGAATCAGCAGAAAGCCATTGCGGAAGAGATGGAACAGTCCTTAAAGCGTGAGCAGGAATTGAAGGATGAAATTGCTGCATTGAACGCTACATTGGACGAGAAGACCTATATGGAGACTGCTGCGAACCGTAACGTTTCCGAGGTTCAAATTGAAGAGGCTTCCGCTCGTCAGAAGGTTGATTTTGTTAACGAGCATATTGCCCGTGTTACTGCATCCATTGAGAAGAGTGAGAATGCCCTTTCTGAATTATTGAATCAGGCAGCGAATTCCAAGGATGAGATGGAGAAGCGTCGCAACGAAATCGAACAGATTAAGGCCACCATTGGTAGTGCAGATGAGAATTATGCATCTTTAGAGGCTGAACTTAAGGCTGCACAGGCCAAGAAGGTTGAGTTGAATGATGAGTATAAGAGCTTCTTTGACAAGAAGGAAGCCATTTCCAAGGCAATTAATGACTTAGAGAAAGAAATCTATCGTTTGGAAGCTCAGCGTGAGAAGACCAACGATTCCATTAATTATCAGAATAACTACATGTGGGAAGAGTATGAGCTCACATTCCATGCAGCAGAGAAGTTGCGCGATGAGAACTACAAAGACCACGATGTATTGCGTAAGTTGGTGAACTCTACCAAGGACGAACTCCGTAAGATGGGCAACGTCAACGTCAATGCTATTGAAGAGTACAAGGAAGTATCTGAACGTTACTACTTCTTGAAGGACCAGCATGATGATTTGATTGAGGCAGAACAGCGACTGGTTGAAATCATTGATGAATTGGATACCGGTATGCGTGAACAGTTCACCAAGGGATTTGCAGATATTCAGCGTGAGTTTGATAAGGCCTTTAAGGAACTCTTTGGTGGCGGCAAGGGCGAATTGGAGCTGGTTGAAGGTGAGGATATCTTAGAGACCGGAATCAAGATTATTGCGCAGCCACCTGGAAAGAAGTTGCAGAACATGATGCAGCTTAGCGGTGGAGAGAAGTCCCTGACTGCAATTGCCTTATTGTTTGCGATTCAGAATCTGAAGCCATCTCCATTCTGTCTGTTAGACGAGATTGAGGCGGCGCTGGATGATTCTAACGTTGATCGTTATGCGAAGTACTTACATAAGTTAACCAAGAATACACAGTTTATTGTTATTACCCACCGTCGTGGTACCATGAATGCGGCTGATCGTTTGTATGGTATTACCATGCAGGAGAAGGGTATTTCAACCTTGGTATCCGTTAACTTAATTGAAGCAGATTTGGATGAGTAATTATGGCATTATTTGGATTTGGTAAAAAGAAACAACAGGATATCATTGCTGCTGCGGCTGGGCTGAACTTTGACGACGAGCAAATCGAGGAAGAAGTTGTAGAAGAGACTGTTGCAGCAGAAGAGGAACCGGTAGGACCATCTATTCTTGATGAAGTTAAGGAAGAGATGGATGCACAGAAGCCACAGGAGTTAAAGGCAAACTTTGGCAAGAACTCCGATGGTTCCATTGCAGTGGAAGAGGAACAGCCAGAGGAGGCTCCTTCGGAAGAAGGCGGTTTTTTCCAGAAATTGGTTGCCGGACTTACCAAGACTCGCGATAGCTTTGTTCGTAATATGGACTATGCCTTTGGCGCTACGGAGATTAATGAGGACTTTTACGAAGAACTGGAGGAAATTTTAATTTCCGGTGATATTGGTGTTCGTACCACGGATTCCATATTAGAGCATCTCAAGGAAGAAGTTCATAATCGCAAGATTGTAGATCCTGCAGAATGTAAGAAGGTATTGATTGACGCCATTCGTACGCAGATGGATACCGGTGAGGCTTCTTATGAATTTGAGAATCAGCGTTCTGTTGTATTTGTTATTGGAGTCAATGGTGTTGGAAAAACAACAACCATAGGTAAGCTTGCAAGTAAGCTGAAGTCCATGGACAAAAAGGTGGTCATCGCTGCGGCGGATACCTTCCGTGCTGCTGCAGGTAATCAGTTAAAGGAATGGGCGAATCGTGCCGGCGTTGATATGATTGGCGGTCAGGATGGTAGTGATCCTGCAGCTGTTGTTTATGATGCCATTGCTTCTGCTAAGGCCAAGAATGCAGATGTTTTACTGATTGATACAGCAGGTAGATTACATAACAAAAAGAATCTGATGGACGAATTGTCCAAGATGAATCGTATTATTGAGCGTGAGTATCCTGGCGCTTACAAGGAATCTCTTGTAGTATTGGATGCTACCACAGGGCAGAATGCGTTGAATCAGGCTAGAGAATTCAAAGAGGCAGCGGATTTAACAGGCGTGGTACTTACCAAGATGGACGGTACCGCCAAGGGTGGTATTGCAGTTGCAATTCAATCCGAACTTGGTGTGCCTGTCAAATATATTGGCGTTGGTGAGAGTGTGGAGGACTTGGAAAAGTTTGATGCTAACCAGTTCGTCAAGGCATTGTTCATGTAGGGGAGAAGTGGTACAATCCCTTACAAGGAAAAAGGAAAAGGAAAGAAGGAAAGATTATGTTAACAAAGAAGGACTTTGACGAGGCATGTAGCGTCGTCAGCCGGGTGACCCTGGAAACCAAGCTGGTTTACAGCGATTTTCTCAGCGACAAGACTGGCAATAAGGTGTATCTTAAGCCGGAGAACATGCAGTTCACTGGTGCGTACAAGGTGCGCGGTGCATACTACAAGATATCTACTTTGTCTGATGAGGAATGTGCCAAGGGACTTATTACGGCTTCTGCTGGCAATCATGCCCAGGGTGTAGCGTATGCTGCCAAGTTATTCGGCTGCAAGGCTGTCATTGTAATGCCAACTACCACACCACTCATTAAGGTCAATCGTACCAAGAGTTATGGTGCAGAAGTGGTATTGCATGGAGATGTTTATGATGAGGCTTGTGACTACGCGTTACAGCTTGCTAAGGATGAAGGATATACCTTTATCCATCCTTTTGATGATCCGGCAGTAGCTACCGGTCAGGGAACCATTGCTATGGAAATCATCAAGGAGCTTCCACTGGTGGATTATATTCTGGTTCCAATTGGTGGTGGCGGATTGGCAACGGGTGTTTCTACCCTTGCTAAGCTTATTAACCCTAAGATCAAGGTAATCGGTGTAGAGCCGGAAGGTGCTGCTTGTATGAAGGCATCTTTAGCAGCCGGCAAAGTAACCACCTTACCAACGGTGAATACCATTGCAGATGGTACCGCGGTTAAGACTCCGGGTTCTGAGATTTTCCCTTATATCCAGAAGAATATTGATGACATCATTACCGTTGGCGATGATGAGCTGATTTGTGCATTCTTAGATATGGTAGAGAACCATAAGATGGTGGTGGAGAATTCCGGTTTGCTTTCTGTTGCTGCTGTTCAGAAGATGAACCTTAAGAACAAGAATGTGGTTTGTATCTTAAGTGGCGGCAATATGGATGTCATTACCATGTCTTCTGTGGTTCAGCAGGGATTGATTTTCAGAGATCGAATCTTTACGGTATCCGTATTGCTTCCGGACAAGCCTGGTCAGTTGGCTGCAGTTGCTGACACTATTGCAAAGTGTCAAGGTAATGTTATCAAATTGGAGCATAACCAGTTTGTAACCACCAATCGTGCAGCACAGGTAGAATTACGTGTGACCTTGGAAGCTTTTGGAACGGAGCACAAAGAGCAGATTATGGAGGCTCTGGATAAGGGCGGCTATAAGCCTAAGATTGTTCGCACAAGTTTATAATGATTTTATGACCCGAGGTTTTTCTCGGGTCTTTTTATGCGCGAAAATATGTTCGATAATGCTTTACATCATACAAGATGGTGTGGTAAAATCTCCATGGTATGTGTAGATATGGGATAATCTGCCATACAATTAAGAGTGAATGAATCAAAATTTTTGATTTTGTGATAGAAGGAGTAACTATTTCATGGCAAAGAAGGAAGAATACGGAGCAAGTTCAATTACCGTATTAGAAGGATTGGAAGCCGTACGTAAGCGCCCGGGTATGTATATCGGTAGTGTTACGCGTAAGGGTTTGAATCATTTGATTTACGAGGTCGTGGACAACTCTGTCGATGAGCATTTGGCAGGCTATTGTACTACGATTCATGTCACCTTGGAGAAGGATGGCTCTTGTACGGTGGAGGATGATGGACGTGGTATTCCGGTGGAGATGCACGAGAAGGGTGTATCGGCTGCACGTTTGGTATTTACTACTTTACATGCCGGCGGTAAGTTTGATAATACCGTTTACAAGACTTCCGGTGGTTTGCATGGTGTAGGTTCTTCTGTTGTGAATGCATTATCCACTTACATGGATGTTGAGATTTCTCGTGATGGCCAGATTTGGCATGATCGTTATGAGCGCGGTAATCCTGTGGAGAAGTTAGACAAGGGATTACTTCCGGTGATTGGTAAGACGAAGAAGACCGGTACCAAGATTAACTTCCTTCCGGACCCGGAGATTTTTGAGAAGACACGCTTCAAAGAAGACGATGTTAAGAGCCGTATGCATGAGACGGCATATCTGAATCCGAAGCTTACCATTATCTATGATGATTTGCGTGGAGAGGAGCCGGAGCATATTGTATATCACGAAGAGGACGGTATTACCGGTTTTGTTCGCGATATCAACAAGAATGCTGAGGCGCTTCATGATGTTATCGCCTTTTCCGGTGTTGCTGATGGAATCGAAGTAGATGTGGCATTCCAGTTTGTCAACGAATTCCATGAGAATATTCTCGGATTCTGTAATAACATTTACAATTCCGAGGGTGGTACACATATTACCGGTTTTAAGACCCAGTTTACTACGGTGATTAATAATTATGCTCGTGAGCTTGGAATCCTTAAGGATAAGGACGCTAACTTTACCGGTGCAGATGTACGTAATGGTATGACAGCCGTTGTATCTATTAAGCATCCGGATCCACGATTCGAAGGTCAGACCAAGACCAAGCTGGACAATCAGGATGCTCAGAAAGCAACTGCCAAAGTTACCGGTGAAGAGATTCAGTTGTTCTTTGACCGTAATGTTGAAACTTTAAAGGCTGTTATTTCGTGTGCTGAGAAGGCTGCGAAGATTCGTAAGACTGAGGAACGTGCCAAGACCAATCTTCTTACCAAGCAGAAGTACTCTTTTGATACCAATGGTAAGTTGGCAAACTGTGAGAGTCGTGATGCCAAGAAGTGCGAGATCTTTATCGTAGAGGGAGATTCTGCGGGTGGTTCTGCCAAGACAGCGCGTAATCGTATGTATCAGGCGATTCTTCCGATTCGCGGTAAGATTCTGAATGTTGAGAAGGCATCCATTGACAAGGTTTTGGCTAATGCTGAGATTAAGACCATGATTAATGCTTTTGGATGTGGATTTTCCGAAGGATTTGGTAATGATTTTGATATTAGCAAGCTTCGTTATGACAAGATTATTATTATGGCCGATGCCGACGTGGATGGTGCGCATATCGCAACCTTGTTGTTGACCTTGTTCTACCGTTTTATGCCGGAATTGATTTACGAGGGTCATGTGTACATTGCAATGCCACCTCTTTACAAGGCAATGCCTGCTAAGGGTGAAGAAGAATACCTCTACGATGATGCGGCGTTGGAGCGCTATCGTAAGACTCACAAGGGACCTTTTACCTTACAGCGATACAAGGGTCTTGGTGAGATGGATGCGGAGCAGTTGTGGGAGACCACATTGGATCCGGAACGTCGATTGTTAAAGTTAGTAGAGATTGAGGATGGCCGTATGGCTTCCGATGTTACGGAGATGCTTATGGGTAATGAAGTGCCTCCGCGTAAAGCGTTTATTTATTCTCATGCCAATGAGGCAGAATTGGACGTATAAGAAATTACAGTTTAGGAGAGAATCATTATGGCTGATTCACAGGAGAGACTGCTTCGAACAGAATATTCTGAGATTATGCAGAAATCCTATATTGATTATGCAATGAGCGTCATCGTTGCTCGTGCGCTTCCGGATGTACGTGACGGATTGAAGCCGGTACAGCGTAGAACATTATATGATATGTATGAGCTGGGCATTCGTTATGATCGTCCATATCGTAAGTCTGCACGTATTGTTGGTGATACCATGGGTAAATACCATCCACATGGTGATAGTTCCATTTACGAAGCCTTGGTTGTTATGGCTCAGGACTTCAAGAAGGGAATGCCATTGGTTGATGGTCATGGTAACTTTGGCTCCATCGAAGGGGATGGCGCTGCTGCAATGCGTTACACTGAGGCTAGACTTCAGAAGATTACACAGGAAGCTTATCTGGCTGATTTGGACAAGGATGTCGTTGATTTTGTTCCAAACTTCGATGAGACAGAGAGGGAGCCTTCTGTTCTTCCGGTTCGTGTGCCGAACCTTTTGATTAATGGCGCCGAAGGTATTGCCGTTGGTATGGCTACGAGTATTCCGACCCATAATCTCGGTGAAGTGATTGATGGTGTCATTGCCTATATGAAGGATCCGGATATCAATACGGAGCAGATGATGCAGTACATTCCGGGACCGGACTTCCCGACGGGCGGTATTGTTACCAACAAGGATGAATTGAAGGCGATTTACTCCACCGGTACGGGCAAGATCAAGCTTCGCGGTAAGGTTGAGATTGAACAGCTGAAGGGCGGACGTCAGCAGGTTGTGATTACCGAGATCCCTTACACCATGATTGGTGCCAACATCGGTAAGTTTTTGAATGACATTTTTGCGTTGTCCGAAAGCAAATTGACCACAGATATTGTAGATATTTCAAACCAGTCTTCCAAAGAAGGCATTCGTATTGTTGTTGAGCTGAAGAAGGGGGCAGATGCTGAGAACTTCTGTAATCTTCTTTACAAGAAGACTCGTTTGGAGGATACCTTTGGTGTGAATATGCTTGCTGTTGCAGAAGGCAAGCCGGAGACCATGGGAATTGTTCCGATTATTCGGCACCATGTGAACTTCCAGTATGAACTGGCAACACGCAAGTACACCACTTTGCTTGCCAAGGAGCGTGAGAAGAAGGAAGTTCAGGAAGGCTTAATCAAGGCCTGCGATGTTATTGATTTAATCATCGAAATCCTTCGTGGCTCCAAGACGGTTGCACAGGCGAAGGATTGCTTGATTAACGGTAACACTGATGAGATTAAGTTCAAATCCGAGCAGTCCAAGAAGGATGCAGCACTGTTAAAGTTTACTGAGCGTCAGGCTACGGCAATTCTTGAGATGCGTTTGCACCGCTTGATTGGATTGGAGATTGAGGCGTTGCGCAAGCAGTATGCTGAGACCATGCAGAATATCCAGACCTTTTCTGATATTTTGGAGAATCGTGCATCCATGGCGAAGGTTATTATCAATGACCTGAAGGCCATCAAGAAGGAATATGCAAAGGAACGTCGTACTGTTATCGATAACGTAGAGGAAGCTGTATTAGAAGAGAAGCCAATCGAAGTTGAGCCGGTAGCAGTTCTTCTGGATCGCTTTGCTTATGCTCGTGTTATTGATATGGCAACCTATGAACGTAACAAGGATGCGGCAGAAGAAGAGTCCAAGAAGATTATCTTCTGTAACAATGTGGATAAGCTCGCAATCTTCACAAGTAATGGCAATATGCATTTGCTGAAGGTATTGGATTTGCCTTTTGGAAAGTTCCGCGATAAGGGCCTTCCAATTGACAACGTCAGCAAGTTTGACAGTAGCAAAGAAGACGTTTTGTTTATCGATGCGATTCCAAACCTTAAGGGCAACAAGCTACTCTTTGGTACCAAGACCGGTATGATTAAGCTGGTGGATGGTGAAGAGTTTGATGTTTCCAAGCGTACCACTGCTGCAACAAAGCTTGCAGACAAAGATGAAGTGGTGAAGGTCGGTATGGTTCATGCCGGTGATACAGTCGTTATGCAGTCTGCGGAGGGCTTATTCCTTCGTATTGATGGAATTACCATTCCTGAGAAGAAGAAGGCTGCAGTTGGTGTTCGTGGTATTCGACTTGGTGCAAAGGACAGTGTACATGCAATGTATATCCTTGGAGAAGCAGATGTGAAGTCTGTCAAGGTGAAGGGCAAGGAAGTTGCTTTGCATCGTTTGCATGTTGGTAATCGTGATACGAAAGGTGTGAAAAGATAATGCAGTCACGAATCGCACGGCGCGTATTTGATTTGATTTATCCATTGTTTTTCTATTACATCATGTATTATTGCTTGCAGGTACTGTTTGCAAGCTTCTTAATAGACTCCTTCGGGAGTCTATTTTGCTTACTCTTGGCGGCAATTTGTTGTATTCCCTTCCAGATATTCTTTTACCGTCGGGCCATTGTGATTCGTAATACCAGGTGGCCTATTGGCAAGGAATGGCTGGAGTGCATATTTTGGATCGTTGCCATTGTAGGAATCGGCGCAGGATGTAATGTGTTAGTGTCTCATATGCCGTTACAGGATATATCACAGGGCTATGACTCTAGTACGGCAATTCTTCGGGATGGAAGCATTATGATTCGCATTCTGACGAATGCGATTGCGGTTCCAATTCTGGAAGAAGTAATCTATCGCGGCATTATTTGCGGTCAGATAGAGGCTTGGGGTAGTGTTGGCAGTATGGCATACAAGAAGCCGGACAAACCTGCCATGACATACGTTGTTTTTGCAGTTCTGTGTTCTGCGATACTTTTTGGAGCATTACATTTCAATGTGGTACAATTTTTGTATGCGGGAATCATGGGTATATTTCTTGGAATTGCCTATGTTCGAACCCACCGTTTATGGGTGGTCATTCTTGCTCATGGATGCACCAATCTTCTTGTAATATTGATGACACTGTCATAAGTAGAAGGATTACAAGATAGGGGGAGGTTTTTATGGCGAATATTGAAACATATTTGGATTGGCGTGGGGACTTAACCTTTGCCCAGGATCCCTTTAATGAAGTGGACAACTTAATCCTTTCGGAATTGGTTTATTCTGATTTTGACGGCGTGGTTCCACAAGAAGGCTTACGTAATTCTGTTTCCATTCAGGAGGTTTGCAAGCAATTCTTTCAGATGCATACGGAAGAGGAACTGTTGTCTAAGGTGTCCTCGACAAAGGTGGCTCCGTTCCTGATGAAGCGCCTGGTTCGCTCTAAACGCTTTGGTTCCATGCGACTTGCCGCTTATCGGAACGAAATCGATGAGGAATCCCAATCTCAGTTTGCTGCGGTTAGCTACTTGTTGGATGATAATACTTGGTTTGTTTGTTTTCGGGGGACGGATAATACCATCGTCGGCTGGAAAGAAGATTTTAATATGGGATTTTTGACCCATACCGCCGGCCAGGTAAAGGCCAAAGAATATCTGAATACTTTATTTGCTCATACTGCCAAGCGTATTCGCGTGGGGGGACATTCCAAGGGCGGTAATTTTGCTGTCTATGCCTCAGCTTTTTGCTTGCCACGGATTCAGAATAAGATTGATGTGATTTATTCCAACGATGGCCCGGGGTTTCGGGAATTGGTGATGGAACAGTCGGGGTATAAGGCAATCCTTCCTAAGTTGGTTAGTATCATTCCTGAGGATTCTATTGTGGGGAATCTATTGTTGAATGATATTGAGCATCAGGTAATCGAGAGTAGCCAGTCCGGAGCCAGCCAGCATGATCCTATGAGCTGGGAGGTGCTTGGTACCGGTTTTGTACTGGCGGAGGATACCAGCAAGAGTAGTAAGAATGTGGATCGCACACTCAAGCTTTGGCTGATGGATTTGCCCGATAGTAAGCGTGAAGTTTTTGTGGATGTGTTGTTTCGGGTGCTGTCCTCCTCAGGGGCCAAGACGACAGATGATTTGTCTAACGAACCGCTAAAAGCCATTTCCGAGATGATGAAGGCAACTTCGGAATTGGATTCGGAAGACCAAAAGGTGTTTAAGGAAGTTCTACTGAAACTGTTTAATTCCGGTCGTGAAGCCATGTTTGGAAAGTGGATTTCTACTATTGGACAGAATTCCTCCTTAACCTTTGGAAAACGCTAATCGTTCATAAAAATTTAATAATTTATTTGTTGCATAATTGGGTGAATTGGAGTACATTAAGTTATGTGGTTAGCACTCCACGACATCGAGTGCTAACAAATATTGAACTTATATATCAAGGAGGAATAGATTATGAAGTTAGTACCTTTGACAGACCGCGTTGTCTTGAAGCAGTTAGAGGCAGAGGAGACAACCAAGTCCGGTATTATTCTTGCTAGTTCTGCTCAGGAGAAGCCACAGGAGGCTGAGGTTATCGCCGTTGGACCTGGTGGAGTTGTAGATGGCAAGGAAATCGCAATGCAGGTTAAGGTTGGACAGAAGGTTATTTACTCCAAGTATGCTGGTACCGAAGTGAAGCTTGACGGTGAAGAGTACAAGATTGTTCGTCAGGATGACATCCTCGCAATCGTAGAGTAATACATAATAGGAATTCTTGAAAGGAAGATAGAATCATGGCAAAAGATATTAAGTATGGCGCAGAAGCCAGAGCAGCTTTAGAGGCTGGTGTAGATAAGTTGGCAAATACTGTACGTGTTACCATTGGACCTAAGGGTCGTAATGTTGTATTGGATAAGTCTTATGGTGCTCCACTCATTACCAACGATGGTGTTACGATTGCTAAGGAAGTTGAGTTGGAAGACGCATTTGAGAATATGGGTGCACAGTTGGTTAAGGAAGTTGCTACCAAGACCAATGATGTAGCTGGTGATGGTACAACAACCGCTACCGTACTAGCACAGGCTATGGTTAAGGAAGGTATGAAGAACCTTGCTGCCGGCGCTAACCCAATCGTTCTTCGCAAGGGTATGAAGAAGGCAACTGACAAGGCTGTTGAAGCAATCGTTGCTATGTCTCAGAAGGTCAATGGCAAGGATCAGATCGCTAAGGTTGCTGCAATTTCTGCAGGCAATGAAGAAGTTGGTCAGATGGTTGCTGATGCTATGGAGAAGGTTTCCAACGATGGTGTTATCACAATCGAGGAATCCAAGACTATGATGACTGAGCTTGATTTGGTTGAAGGTATGCAGTTTGATCGTGGATATATTTCTGCATACATGGCTACTGATATGGACAAGATGGAAGCTGTTTTGGATGATCCATTTATCCTTATCACAGACAAGAAGATTTCTAACATTCAGGAGATTCTTCCATTATTGGAGCAGATCGTTCAATCCGGCTCTCGTTTGTTAATTATTGCTGAGGATGTTGAGGGCGAGGCTCTTACAACTTTGATTCTTAATAAGTTACGTGGAACCTTCAACGTTGTTGCTGTTAAGGCTCCTGGTTATGGTGATCGTCGTAAGGAGATGCTTCAGGATATCGCAATCCTTACCGGTGGTACTGTAATCTCCGAAGAAGTTGGTTTAGAGCTTAAGGATGCTACTTTGGACCAGCTTGGTCGTGCTAAGAGCGTTAAGGTTCAGAAGGAGAACACCGTTATCGTTGATGGTTTGGGAGATAAGGATGCTATCGCTGGCCGTGTTGCACAGATTCGTGCACAGTTAGAGGAGACCACTTCCGAATTCGATAAGGAGAAGCTTCAGGAGAGACTTGCCAAGTTGGCTGGTGGTGTTGCAGTTATCCGCGTAGGTGCTGCTACCGAGACTGAGATGAAGGAGTCTAAGCTTCGTATGGAGGATGCCCTTAACGCTACTCGTGCTGCAGTTGAAGAAGGTATCATTTCCGGTGGTGGATCTGCATACATTCATGCAACCAAGGATGTATCTAAGCTTGCAGAGACTTTGGAAGGTGATGAGAAGACCGGTGCTAATGTTATCTTGAAGGCATTAGAGGCTCCTCTTTACTACATTGCTGCAAATGCTGGCCTTGAAGGATCTGTTATTATCAATAAGGTTAAAGAATCTGAAGTTGGATTTGGATTTGATGCATACAAGGAAGAGTATTGCGATATGGTTGCAAGCGGAATTCTTGATCCTGTTAAGGTTACAAGAACTGCATTGCAGAATGCTTGCTCTGTTGCATCTACACTTCTTACCACTGAGTCCGTTGTTGCTGACATTAAGGAGCCACAGCCTGCAATGCCAGCAGGTGGCGCTCCGGGAATGGGTATGATGTAATATCCGATTTGGAAACTACAGGCTGTCGACTTGTTGCCGACAGCCTATTTTTATGCTAGAATAAAGGCGTTGCGTTCTCGATAATTAGAATACTGAGGTGAATGAATGAGCGTTGCAATTTTAGTAGATTCCAATAGCGGAGTTACAACTGAAGAAGCTAAGAAGGTTGGCATCTATACATTACCGATGCCGTTTTATATTGATGATAAATTGTATTACGAAGATGTTGATTTGACTCGTGATGAGTTCTTCCGTTTGCAGGAAGAGGGACACGAGATTACTACATCGATGCCGTTGGTTGGCGAAGTTATGGATTGCTGGGACAAGTTACTGGAGGAGCATGACGAGGTTGTTTATATTCCGATGTCCAGTGGATTGTCCAGTTCCTGTTCTACTGCCATTATGCTTTCTGAAGAGTATGATGGTCGTGTAGTTGTTGTGAACAATCAGCGTATTTCCGTTACCCAGAAGCTGTCTGCTTACGAAGCTAAGCGTATGGCTGATGAGGGTAAGAATGCTCATGAGATTCAGGAGTACTTAGAGCGCACCAAGTTGGATAGTTCTATTTACATCATGGTAGATACACTACAGTATCTGAAGAAGGGCGGACGTATTACTCCGGCAGTTGCTGCGATTGGTACTTTGCTTCGTATCAAACCGGTTCTTCAGATTCAGGGTGACAAGCTGGATCGATTTGCTCAGGCTCGCACATTAAAGCAGGCCAAGCAGGTGATGATGGATGCTGTTGTTTCCGACCTTAAGGATCGTTTCCATACGCCGAGTGGCAAGGGTTGTGTTATTTCTATTGCCCACACACAGAATCAGCAGGAGGCAGAGACTTTCCGGGAGGAAGTACAGGCCATGTATCCAGATCATCAGATTATTATTAATCCGTTACCACTTTCTATTTCTTGTCATATCGGACCGGGCGCCTTGGCGTTGACCGTAACCCCGAGTCCTATCAAGATTGAGGAATTTGAGTAAATATATTTTTGAGGAAAGATTACAGGAGGAACACAAGGAATTATGGTAAAAGCAATTGTTGGAGCAAATTGGGGTGATGAGGGCAAAGGCAAGATCACCGATATGCTTGCACAGGAAGCAGATTATATTGTTCGCTTCCAGGGTGGTGCCAATGCGGGACATACCATTGTTAATAATTATGGCAAGTTTGCTCTGCATACATTACCATCCGGTGTATTCTACAATCACACTACCAGTGTTATTGGTAATGGTGTTGCATTGAATATCCCGGTATTGTTTAACGAGATCAAGTCAATTACGGATAAGGGCGTTCCAATGCCACATATTGCCGTATCTGACCGTTGCCAGATTGTGATGCCATATCACATTTTGTTTGATCAGTATGAGGAGGAGCGTCTTGGTAAGGCATCTTTTGGTTCTACCAAGTCCGGAATTGCTCCATTTTATTCTGATAAGTATGCCAAGGTTGGCTATCAGGTAAGTGAGTTATTTGATGATGAGATTCTCAAAGCCAAAGTTGTTCGTACCTGTGAACAGAAGAATGTTTTATTAGAGCATTTATACCATAAGCCATTGCTTCAGCCAGAAGAATTGCTAGCTACCTTACATGAGTATCGTGATATGATTGCACCTTATGTATGTGATGTTTCTACTATGCTTTGGAATGCAATCAAGGCTGGTAAGAATATCTTGTTAGAAGGTCAGTTGGGTACTTTAAAGGATCCGGATCATGGTATTTACCCAATGGTTACATCTTCTTCTACATTGGCTGCTTATGGTGCTATCGGAGCAGGACTTCCACCATATGAGATTAAGCAGATTGTTACTGTATGCAAGGCTTATTCTTCTGCCGTTGGTGCAGGTGCATTTGTTAGTGAGATCTTCGGTGATGAGGCTGATGAGCTTCGTCGTCGTGGTGGTGATGGCGGTGAGTTCGGTGCTACTACCGGTCGTCCTCGTCGTATGGGTTGGTTCG
>JAILCW010000039.1 GCA_024690265.1 Lachnospiraceae bacterium
GAGGTGAGTTGACGGGTATTGAATGTGCCAGTGGATTCATCAATAGCCAAGAGTATCAGAACTTGGGATTATCCAATTCTGACTACGTTAAGAATATGTACCGTGCCTTCATGGGGCGTGAGTACGATGAGGCCGGTTACAAGGATTGGGTGTCCAAGCTGAATGCCGGATATACCAGAGATGAGATTTTTGCGGGCTTTGCTAATTCCAATGAGTTTCAGAGTATCTGTGACAGTTATGGCATTATTCGCGGTAACTACGTTGCTACCAATGTGCACGATGAGAATTCCTTACGTGAGATTACTGAGGTAGAGGTGGAGCAGGAGGAACAGCCTGCCACACAGCCAACGCAGCAACCAAGTGAGCAGCCGGCGACTCAGCCAAGTCAGCAGCCTAGCGCACAGCCGACCCATCAGCCAAGTAGTCAGCCGACTTCACAACCGACGGCAGGTGGAGCATGTAATCATGCTTATCCATCCGCTCCGTTTTCCGTGACTGAAGCAACTTGTGAATCCGCAAGACAAGAGATATATCAATGTACCAAGTGTGGCGCGCCACTTTACAAGACCGTGGGCCAGCCTCTTGGACATCAGATGAAGCATACGGAACACGAAGATGCGGATTGTATCTCCGGTGGATATGATTTTTATGAGTGTTCCAGAGCGGGATGTACCCACTATGAGCGTGTGGATATTCCAGCGTTAGGACATAATATGGCTTTGGATCGCACCATTGCCGGTACATGCATGACCACACGGACGGATGTCTATAAATGCAAGCGTTGTGGAGAAGAAGAGCGACGGGATGGTGCCAAGGGCACTCACGTCCTATCTGATGAGGGCTATGCTGCAACCTGCATCAACGACGGACGGAAGGCGCAGTATTGTGACGTTTGTCGTCAGTTTATTACGGATGAAGTGATTCCGGCCAAGGGACATCATGCCGTATTGAAAACAGATGCCAATGGCAAGAAGTATATTACCTGCGAAGATTGTGGCATCGAATTCCGTTATAGTACACAGCTTGGAACAGAAGACACCTGGCGAGCGCTGAATAGTAATCATGTATTATACCTCCAGCAAGGGCATGGCGGTCGTGCTGGCTTTGGAAAGATTGTTGCTTCGGTAGCAGGCAAGACTTGGGATGAACTCTATGAAGAGGACTATAATCAATATGAAAAAATCCAGGCTGATTTCTGGAAGCGTGTAAAGATTGAAATCGGAGATGAGACCGTTGTTTCACGTTCGTCACAGAATGGAAGCTTTACCTATGATGGTAAAAATGAGTCCTATATCACATCTGGTCTTTGCAATGGAATAAAATGCGGAACCACTACCGTCAAGGTTTATTGGGATGACGTGTTATATGATTCCTTCACCGTCAAGGTAGGCGGCAATCTGGTAGAAGCAGTCAAAGAGTACTACAACAATCCGAATCCCGATGAGAGCGTACTCAATGGATTCGACAGTGCAGGTCGGGATGCGGTTGCAAATATTGTAAAGATGTTAAAGTCTACCATCACAGATGATATGACGGATTATCAGAAGGTTGCGGCAATCAAGAACTGGTACGATGCGAAAATTACCTATGATTCGAATCGTGATGACACTGCCCCTTATTTTAATGTTTTCTTAAATAAGAGAGGTATCTGCCACGACTACGCAGTGACCTTCTCTATGTTGATGGACGTTCTGGATATTGAGTGTTACTACATCAAGGGACCTTCCTACAAGGGCCAGACGGGAGATTATCATGCATGGAATATGGTTCGCTTAGATGCCGGTAATGGTAAGGGATTACAGTGGTACTATGTGGATACCACCTGGCATGAGTTTGATACCACCTATACCGTACAGGAACTCAACGCACGGGATGGATCCGGACGATATAATACGTCGAATGGAAGCGGTGCGTACCGTATATCGAAGTTCTATAGAAAGTACCAGCCGGAGGAGTATTCTGGTGATGGTATAACCTTAGCTCAGTTGCAAAATGAAGGTGAGGGATTCACTGGATTTAGCAGCTTTCCATACTAATATGTAATACATAATTAATGAGTCTCGCTAGCTGTAATGGGATTTCCGACATCTATCGGAAATGTGTTACGGCCGGCGGGCTCTTTTATGTTATAATGACGCTGACTATATAAGGAAGGTGTATGACATGTTAGAAATTTTAAAAGCAATATTATTCGGTATTGTGGAGGGCGTAACGGAGTGGTTGCCAATCAGCAGTACCGGTCACATGATTTTGTTAAACGAGGTAGTATCCCTCAATGTATCCGAGGAATTCTACAAGATGTTTGAGGTGGTTATTCAGTTGGGCGCCATTATGGCGGTAGTGATTCTGTATTGGAATATTCTGTGGCCTTTTACCATGAAGCGTGAGAAGGTGAAGAACGAGATCGCTGTTCGTAACCGTGTGGTTTGGAAAGAGGGTGCACTGGCAATGTGGATTAAGATTGTCATCGCTTGTATTCCTGCAGCAATCGTAGGACTTGCCTTTGATGACAAGATTGATGAACTGTTTTATCATCCGATCCCGGTAGCATTGGCGCTGATTATTGTTGGTGTGATTTTTATTGTAGTGGAGCTTTTGAATGGCAAGAAGCAGCCATCCATTAACAGCATTGCAGAGATTGGTTATAACACTGCTTTGATTATTGGATTGTTCCAGTTATTGGCTGCAATCTTCCCGGGGACGTCTCGCTCCGGCGCTACGATTATCGGTGCACTATTGATTGGTGTATCCCGTGAAGTGGCTGCAGAGTTTACCTTCTTTTTGGCTGTTCCGGTTATGTTCGGCGCAAGCTTGCTTAAGATTGTAAAGTACCTGGCAGAAGGTGTTGCCATGACCGGTATGGAAGCGTTGATTCTTCTTATTGGCTGTGTGGTTGCCTTTGCAGTATCTATCTTTGTAATTCGATTCTTAATGAGCTATATCAAGAAGCATGACTTCAAGGTATTCGGCTGGTATCGTATTGCACTGGGAATCATTGTAATTCTCGTTTTACACTAATAGATTTAGGGGGATGACATGGTTAGCATTAGTTTATGCATGATTGTGAAAAATGAAGAGATGGTGTTGGAGCGCTGCCTTGAATCCATCGCAGACCTGGTGGATGAAATCATCATTGTAGACACCGGCTCCACCGATGATACCAAGGCTATCGCAGCCAAGTATACCCGTCTCATTTATGATTTTACCTGGGTGGATGATTTTTCCAAGGCGCGCAACTTCGCTTTTTCCAAGGCGACCGGTGACTATATCTACAGTTGTGATGCGGATGAAGTGTTGGATGAAACCAATCGTAAGCGCTTCCAGCAGCTCAAGGAAGTCCTGATGCCGGAAGTGGAAATCGTTCAGATGAAGTATGTGGAGAATGGCCTGCAGTCCGTGCTGAATTCCAATTGGGAGTATCGCCCGAAGCTCTACAAGCGTCTTCGTACCTTCAAGTGGATTGATCCGATTCATGAGACGGTTCGTATCGATCCGGTGGTTTTTGACAGCGATATTGAGATTCTGCATATGCCGGAGTCTCTACATCAGAAGCGTGATTTCCACATCTTTGCTTCTGCTTATGAGAATGACGGCCGCTTGTCCAAGAAGTTATACTCCATGTATGCCAAGGAGTTGTTAAAATGCGGTTCCACTGAGGATGTACGTGTGGGAGCCGAAATCTTTGCAGAGGTTCTGCAGAAGGAAGAACTGGATGCAGACCTCTTCCGCCAGCTCTGCTGTATCATTGCACGCAATGCACGTCTCCAGGGAGACGATGCTGGTTTTCTTAAGTATGCCATGAAGATCAACGCCATAGCACCTTGCTCCGAAATCTGCTGCGAGCTTGGTGAGTACTTCTTTGCCAAGAAGGACTATGAGGAATCTTCCCTTTGGTTCTACAACGCAATGGATGGTACCGAGAGCATTCTGGACGTTCACTCCGGCGGCAACCTGCCAATGCTTCGCATTGCAGACGCTTACAGTCACCTGGCTGACGAGATGGACCCGGAGGACGCGCCGACTGGACGCATCGAGGAACTTCGCCGATTGGCAAGTGAGTATCGTGCTAAGGCGAAAGAGTGGACCATGCCGTAAATCCAAGACGCCAGTCTATCCATACTACATTTTC
>JAILCW010000068.1 GCA_024690265.1 Lachnospiraceae bacterium
CTCGCACCGCATCCATCGTGCGCCGGATTATATCGGTTGTTACAAACGCTCTGGCCCCATCATGAACCAGTACATAGTCTCCCGTCGCCTGCAGCAATCCCTGATACACAGAATCATAGCGTTCCTTGCCTCCGGCAACAATCTTATTCACCTTAGTAAAATGATAACGTTCTACAATCTCTTCACGACAATAATCTTCATCCCCCGATGCTACAACCAGGACAATCTCATCTACATCGCTTTCTTGAAATGTTTGTAAAGGATAATAAAGCAGCGGCTTGCCGCATAGCAAGAGATATTGTTTCGGAATATCTCCGCCCATACGCTTGCCACTGCCGCCTGCGAGTACAATCGCGGTATAAGTGCTCATATAATCTCCTATCGTTCACCCAGCTTGAGATTCGGTACAGCGTTCAAATCCCAGCCGTCACGTTTGCCCTGGATAAAATCATAGTAACCAGCAGCACCAATCATCGCTGCGTTGTCCGTGCACAAAATTGGTGACGGATGGTAGAACTTCACCCCACGCTTCTCACATGCTGCACGCATAGCTTCACGAAAAGCACCATTGGATGCTACACCTCCGGCAATCGCAAACTTATCACATCCGAACTCATCAATTGCTAACATTGCGTGATCCACCAAAGCATCCACTACTGCTTTTTGGAAGGATGCTGCAATGTCTGCCTCGTTAATGGTTTCACCCTTCATGGTTGCACCATTAATATAATTCAATACTGCAGACTTTAATCCGCTAAAGCTAAAATCATACGGATGGTCTGCAACTTTAGCCTTAGGGAACAAAATCGCATCGGCGTCTCCTTCTAAAGCCTTTTTCTCAATCTTCGGTCCGCCCGGATAACCGAGTCCGATAGAGCGTGCCACCTTATCAAATGCTTCGCCTGCCGCATCATCCACCGTATGACCCAAAATCTCATATTCGCCATAATCTTTGACGCGTACCAAATGAGTATGTCCGCCGGACACCACCAAGCACAAAAATGGCGGTTCCAAATCCGGATTCTCGATATAGTTTGCACTAATATGTCCTTCGATGTGATGTACACCAACCAATGGAATATTCTTAGCAAATGCAATTGCTTTAGCCTCTGCTACGCCTACCAGCAAAGCCCCAACCAATCCAGGGCCATAGGTAACTGCAATAGCATCCACATCATCCAGTGTCTCACCAGCCTCACGAAGCGCCTCCTGAATCACCTGGTTGATACGTTCTGTATGCTTACGAGACGCAATCTCCGGCACAACACCACCATATAATGTATGTAGCGGTATCTGAGTCGATATAATGTTGCTTCGAACCTCACGGCCATTTACAACAACAGCCGCCGCTGTCTCATCACAAGAACTCTCTATTGCAAGTATTTTAACTTCTTTATCACTCATGTTTCATTCCTAACTAGTTCAATAAATCTCCATACTGGTCGCAAAGCTGATAGCCCAGTATCTTCCAGTGGCCATCTTCATCTTTGCGCAACGCGTATTTCTGATACGTGTCTGCGTAGGAGGTATTCTCTTTTACAAAATAATGAGCTACGATGTAAGCCATCTCCGAGCCATTCACTGTCTCGTATATTACATCTTCGCTGTCTGCCACATCTGCAGTAACCAGTTTACGCCCTTTGTCTTTGTAATCCTGAATCTCTGCCTTCACAGAAGCAACGTAAATCTCTTTGGGATTATTAGCAGCCAAATCATCGTCAAACAACTGCAATGCCTGCCCTGCCAGCTGACTCAACTCGCCCTCTTCCAAGTCTTCGCCGTAATACAGCATCAAAATACGGTTATACCACTTCACCACTTCACGAGGGGTAGAGGGGTAATTCTGAACAAAATCCCTCGTGAGCACTTTGTCCAATTCAGATGTCTGAGTCGTCTCATTCTTAGTTTTGGACGTAGCAGGATTCTTCTGCAAATAAATAAAATATGAAATCACCAGTACTGCCAAAATTACTCCAACAACGATGTACCGTGCAATATTCTTCATAATTTATTCTCCCTCCTCAAAATCCAGCTCCACAGTTTTGCCATCTTTCCCCAAATGTGTTTGTTCAAATATGGATTTGACCTCTTTCATATAACGCCGGCCATCCACCATAGACGGACTGTAATGGGTCAGCCACAACTCTTGAACCTGAGCCTCCCGCGCAATCTGCGCCGCCTCATAAAAAGTCATATGTTTTTTCTTTTTGGCGTCCGCTTCCTTCTCGTGCTCGCCATACATGCCTTCGCAAATGAAAAGGTCCGCATCCTTGGCGCACTCTACAATATGCGCTGTCGGTCGCGTATCCGTACAATACGTGACTTTGATTCCCTTGCGGGCCGGTCCCATAACCATATCCGGTGTATATGTCACGCCTTCATACTCCATTGTCTGACCCTTCTGCAACGGATTCCATAACCGCAACGGTATATTACGACGCTTGGCTTCCTCCGGGTCAAAACGTCCCGCGCGAGGGATTTCCAAGGTATACGCATAACAAGTCACGTTATGATTGACACGAAATGCATGAATACGATATCCGTTCAATTCCAAATACTCGTCCGCTTCATTTAACTCATGAAAACGAATCTCAAACGGCAATTCCGGGGCAATAACGCGCAAAGAATTAACTACTCGTTCTAACCCCTTCGGCCCAACCATGGTTACCGGCTCTGTTCGGTCAGAATTGCCCATGCTAAGCAAAAATCCCGGAAGACCACTGATATGGTCCGCATGATAATGGGTAAACAAAATGGTATCAATAGGCTTCGGGCTCCAGCCCGCTTCCTTAAGTGCAATCTGGGTACCCTCACCACAATCTATCAACAAACTGCTGCCGTTATAACGCGCCAACATCGATGTCAGCCAACGGCCCGGCAACGGCATCATACCGCCGGTACCAAGCAAACAAATATCCAGCATCCTACTCTCCTGATTCTATCCAATCAAACACATCATCAGATATGCATCCTCTGTGGGATTGGTATAAAAGTTTTTACGTATATGAACCTGCAAAAACCCCAAAGACTCATACAACGCCAACGCCGGTAAATTACCAGCACGAACCTCTAAAAATATCTTCTTAACGCCTTGTGACTCTACCCGTGAAAAAGCCTCCTGCATCAAAGCCTTGCCAATACCACGCTTACGCGCGCGTCCGTCCACTGCAACAGAAGGAACTTCGCCCTCGTCTGCCGCATGATACAACACCACGTAACCACACAAGCCCTCGGCATCTTCTGCTACTACCACTGTTGCCAACGAATTCTCGATTGCCTGGCAAAAATCCTTTTCATACCAAGGCAAATCTATATTCTTCTCGGATAAATGACCTAGTGCCCTCGCGTCTTCTAGCACTGCATCTCGAATGTGAAATGTCGTCACAACTTAGGACTCCTTCTTTTCTTTTTCAAGGCGCTCACGCTCTGCCTGAGACAAGCGCAAATACTCCGGTCGGAAATCCTCAGCCAAAACCGTCTCTCCACGCTTATAATACTCGCATCCCAACGCAGCTACTGCTGCAGCGCTTTGCTTGCTACGATGAGCCGGAGCGAACTGATATGGCACCCTGCACAAACGCTCAATATCCTCGGCAAATACCGGCACTCCATCGCCTAAAAAGACAACCGGTGCACTCTGCTGATTCACCAATTCAATAATCTCTTCTATTGAGACCACGCACTGTGAGTGTTCTACAACAAACTCACCATTCTCAAAGCGGTACAAACCGGTATAGGTCTGCTTGCGGCGAGCATCCATAAGTGGGCAGATATATGCGCTAGCACCCCACATCTGATATGCCAATCCATCAACTGTTGGCACAGCAACAATCGGCTTCTCCAGTGCTAATCCCAATCCCTTAACTGTTGCAGCACCAATGCGCAATCCGGTAAAGGATCCCGGTCCCGCAGCTACTGCAATTGCATCAATGCTCTCCAAATCCAGTTCCGTCATTCGACGAATCTCATCTAACATTGGTAACAATGTCTGAGAATGTGTCTTCTTGTAATTAACAGTATACTCTGCAAGCAAATTGCCATCTTCTACAACTGCAACACTTGCTACCAATCCTGAGCTATCTACTCCAAGAATCTTCATCACGCGTGTTCCTCCACTGTAATCCTTCGAAAATCAAATCCCCGCTGGAGGTCCTTCTCTATCACGATGTCTGTGCGCTTTGTTGGAAGGGCATCCTCAACAAGATTCGCCCATTCAATCATGCATACACCATCTCCATACAAATAGTCCTCAAATCCAATCTCATCCAATTCCTCAATATCACCGATGCGATAAACATCGAAGTGATAAAACGGAAGTCGTCCGGAGGTATACTCCTGAACAATGGTAAATGTAGGACTATTCACATCCTCTTCAATGGATAATCCGGCAGCAAAGCCCTTAGTGAAAACGGTTTTGCCTACGCCCAAATCTCCTGTTAACGTAAATATCTGTCCGGCTGAGGCCTTCTGGCTCATCTGCTTAGCAAAAGCATAGGTCTCTTCCGGTTTGTTTGATTCAAAAACCATGTCTACTCCTATATACTTAATCGATAGGAATCCAACTTGGAACGAAATACCTCAATAATGTCGTCCAGTTGGTCTTCTACGTCACGTCTCGGTACAACATAAGCGTTTTTCCGTGACGTGTAAATCAGCAAATCCTGTTTGGTAAGACTCACTCTGTATATCTGCTGATATGGCAAAAAAGCCTGATTCTGATCATCTTCACCTGCAACAGCCGTCTCAATAGCTAATCCCTCATCTTCCAAGCGAAATGTCATTCCTCGAGACAACGGCGAATCCATAGCCATCACGGTCTTGGCACGGAGCTTGAGATGAATTGGCGTATAAAGCAAAAACAACGTAGCAAGAATGCAATACAATACCACATTCTCCGTTCCCAAACGCTCATGCATTACGCCAGCGATTGTAAAAATCAGTATTCCGGCAACAATAGAACCAATGCCGGAAAACGATGTATAGGTATGTCGCATGTTAAAACGAAACAAGTCATCTTCATTCACTTGCGCATGAAATGTAATAGCCATTTAGCCTTCCTCCCAGCCATATCCTCGATACTTCAGTATAGCATACTTTCTTATAAAAAAACAAAACCGACCCGAGTTTCCTCGGGTCGGACACAAGCATCTCTTTAGTAATTAGTGGCGGCCATGCAAAATAGGTGACAATGGTTTATAAATCAACATGGTAATGATTACTGAAAGCAACCCCTTAACCAAGGTAAATGGTGCATTGAAAATCCACAAGCACTGCCACAACTCAGTGACGCTTGGAAGGATTGCCTGATACATACCAACGATTGGCTCAACAGCGCCGTTGAAGAACAATTTCTCATATACCGGATAAGTAATGAACATATTGGCAGGGAAGCTTACAAGTCCCATAACAACTGCGCCAACCATTCCGCCGATGATGGCAGTCTTCTTGGTTTTCTTGTGCTGGTAAATCAAGCCAGCAGGAAGAACGAATGCTGCTCCAAGTAAGAAGTTACATAACTCACCGATTCCGCCGGTGGAAGAAATGGTAAGATGAAGCAAATTCTTAATCAAGCATACGCACACACCGCATACCGGTCCAAGTGCAAATGTGCCAATCAGCGCCGGAAGTTCGGATAAGTCCATCTTAACGAAACCCGGGATTAACATTGGGATAGAAAAGTCAAAAAACATCAGTACAAATGCTAATGCGGAAAGCATAGCTGTTACTGTCATAAATCTGACTTTGCCTACGGAATTAGCTTCTGTCCATGGATTACTCATACCTGCTGTTACTTTGTTTGTTGTGTCTGTCATACTACACGCTCCTTTTCTTGTATTGGAATTCTCATGTAAGTAAGAATGAACGCGCACATTAGAAAAGCCCCGAGTATATATACTCAGGGCCTAAAAATTACACCAAAAGAAAATGTGGTTGTCATATCTTCTCACATCCAGACTATACTGTCGGTACCGGATTCACACCGGTTCAGCCACTAAAGCAGCTCACGGACTTATCTGTTGCCAGACTCACCGTCGGTCGGGAATTGCACCCTGCCCCGAAGAATTCCTATTCATTTGTTCAACGTCATTATAGAGATTCCCACAAATCTTGTCAATCAAATTTTATACAATCGATTAAGAATCCAACTTGATTCCGGAAAGCAAGCCACCCAAGTTGGTGCCGAAGCTTCCGTTATTCTTGCCACCATCACGATTACGATTATCACGGTTATCACGATTGTTCTTGTGTTCCGGTTTCTTACCACCCTGCTTCTTGTCAAACTTCTTACGGTTATCATTCTGCGGGCGACGATGCTCTGCCGGCTTCTTCTCAGCCTTAGGCGCTGCGGTATCTGTTGCAGAATCGCCATGTCCAATACGCATGGACAATGCAATACGCTGTTTGCTAATATCCACATCCAGGACCTCCACATCAACAATATCACCAACACTAACAACTTCCAACGGATGCTTGATATACTTCTCAGTCATGTGTGAAATGTGAACCAATCCATCCTGGTGAACACCGATATCTACAAAGGCACCGAAATCTACGATATTACGAACGGTCCCCTTCAAAACCATGCCCGGCTTCAAATCTTTCATGTCCAATACATCGCTGCGAAGAATTGGCTTCGGCATATCCTCACGTGGGTCACGACCCGGCTTCTCCAACTCCTTCACAATATCTTCTAATGTTGGAATTCCAACACCCAAACGTGTTGCAAGATTCTCCTTGTCGTGAATCTCCTTAGAAACACCAGCAAGTCCGCCAGTTTTTAAGTCCTCTGCACTGTGGCCAAGCTCCTTGAGAAGTTCATCAGCAGCATGATAACTCTCCGGATGTACTCCGGTAGCATCCAATGGATTCTCGCCACCACGGATACGAAGGAATCCTGCACACTGTTCAAAGGCTTTCGGGCCAAGCTTGGCAACCTTGAGCAATTCCTTGCGGGAAGTAAAGGAACCATTTGCTTCACGATACTCTACGATATTCTTGGCAATCTGCTTGCTAATACCGGATACGTACTCAAGCAACGGAGCTGATGCGGTATTCAAATCTACACCGACACGGTTAACGCTATCCTCAACAACACCGGAAAGGGCCTCAGATAGCTTCTTCTGATTCATATCATGCTGGTACTGACCAACACCGATGGACTGTGGATCAATCTTAACAAGTTCCGCCAACGGATCTTGTAAGCGTCTCGCAATGGATGTGGCACTACGCTGTCCAACATCAAAGTTCGGGAACTCCTCTGTAGCAAGCTTACTAGCGGAATAAACAGAAGCTCCGGCCTCATTAACAATCACATACTGAACCGGAACATTAATCTCCTTTAACATCTCAACAATAATCTGCTCAGACTCTCTGGATGCTGTTCCGTTACCAACAGAAATCAAATTGATACCATACTTCTGAATCAAATGCTTAACGACCGCCTTGGATTCTTCTACTTTGTTCTGCGGTTCTGTAGGGAAAATAACCGTTGTGTCCAAAACCTTGCCTGTTGGATCTACAACAGAAAGCTTGCATCCGGTACGGAATGCCGGATCCCATCCCAAAACAACCTGTCCAACAATTGGAGGCTGCATCAAAAGCTGTTCTAAATTCTTGCCGAACACATGGATTGCCCCATCTTCTGCACGCTCAGTTAATTCATTACGAATCTCTCGTTCGATAGCCGGTGCAATCAAACGACTATAGCTGTCAGCAACTACTTCCTGCAATACCGGCGTTGTTTCTTTGTTGTCGGAGGTAATTACCTGCTTCTCTAAATAACGAAGAATATCTGCTTCCGGTGCTTCTATCTTAACCGTTAAAAACTTCTCCTTCTCACCACGATTCAAAGCAAGCACACGATGTCCCGGAAGATTTGCCACCGGCTCATTGAAGTCGTAGTACATCTCATATACGGATGCAGCCTTCTCATCCTTGGCAGAGGACAAAATGCGTCCCTGTTTCTCTGTCATCTCACGGATACGAGTACGGTAATCTGCTTCATCAGAAATCTGCTCTGCAATAATGTCCTTGGCGCCTGCTAGTGCATCTTCTGCAGTTGCAATTTCCTTCTCTTCGCTCACATACTTTGCAGCTTCTTCTAATAAGGAGCTGCTAATACTCTGTTCCATAATCAAAACAGCCAATGGCTCCAAGCCCTTTTCCTTGGCAACCGTTGCACGGGTACGTCTCTTCGGACGATATGGACGATATAAATCGTCAACTAACACCTGGGTCTCAGCAGCTTCAATCTGAGCCTTCAATTCCGGTGTTAATTTGCCCTGTTCTTCAATGCTGGCAAGTACAGAAGCCTTCTTCTCTTCCAAATTGCGCAAATAGGTAAGGCGCTCGTACAGATTACGAAGCACTTCATCATTCAGTGCGCCTGTTACTTCCTTACGATAACGCGCGATAAAAGGAATAGTATTTCCTTCATCAATCAACTTTACGGTTGCGTCCACCTGACTTTTCTTAATTCCAAGTTCGCCTGCAATCTTCTGTGAAATGTCCATGTTATATGTATTCTCCTATATTTTTACGCAACATCCGATGTCGCTAAGCAATCATAGATAGCTTGAATTCGCACAAAAAGCCATGCCCCAGAATCCCAGGACATGGCTATCGTTAACATCTGTTGTTGCTAAAATTAAACTGTAAAATCTGCATTATTTCCCTTAGTTGCTTCCCCAAAAAGTTCCTTCTGACTCTTGTTGTATGGATTCTCGCTATCCACCGGCGTCATAATCTTGGTGCGGGTAAGGCCACCTGACACATAGGTACGCCCGCACTCCGGACACACCGCCATATGAATCGACACACTAGCCTGAACCACCTTACCGCCTTCTTCGAAGGCCTTATCATAAGCATTGGCCACGTGCTCGCCCTCATGGGCCCGTACACGCGACGCTGCTGCTTCCGGTGAAATATGGGCTGCTGCCTTGAATGATACATTCTCATCAGAGCCATCTTGATATTTACGATTCCTGCAAGTCTCACAATTGGCGCGTTTCATCGCCCTGGTCTCTTGCATCTCATCCGGCTTGCCAACACCAGCCACCTTGTCCGTACTACCATTGGTCTGGGCCGCAGCCGCTTGCTGCATCGGTGCTAATCCGGCATATCCATACGCTCCATAATTCGTTCCGATTCGCATAGGCATCTCCTCTCTAACTACAAAGAAGAATCTAAGCCACCGGCATCCTTGCTATGGGCTTACAACGAATTGTTGTACCTTATTATATCATATATTCATTTGTTTGCGTACCTCTGAGGCTCCAATTCCTAGCTGCACACATGCGGCATATTTTTCCAATGCTGAGGGAATTGGATAGTCCCGTTGGACCTGTTCAATATCAATTAAGATACCGTGGGGTAATTCCTTGTCCAAAGTGGAATCCAACTTAATTCGATACCCTATCATATGCCACTCAATATGGGAAAAGATATGCTTGGCCTCCGGTAGTTCTTCTACGTATAGAGGCTCAAATCCCATGGACCGAACCATGTCGATACAATCTGAACGATCCAGCTTGCCCTCAAAACTTGGGAACTCATACAGCCCCGCCAGCAGTCCCTTGTTCGGTCGCTTCCGAATAAAAATCCGCTGATCATCCATAATCAGAAGCACTGTCTTGTTCTCTATCCTACGAGGTTTGGACTTGGACTTGCAAGGATAGACATCTATGGTCTCATTGCGACGTGCCATGCATACCGCCTGCCAAGGACACTCATCACAATGAGGCGCACCATTCGGCACGCAAACCGTTGCTCCAATCTCCATCAGTGCCTGATTGAAAGCGCCGCTATCCTGAGGCAAAACGCTACGCTGCATCACTTCACCAACCCAGGCTGACGCAGC
>JAILCW010000079.1 GCA_024690265.1 Lachnospiraceae bacterium
CCTTTTTTGGGTACTTTGTATATGCCGAAGTATCCGATATTCAGCATACGAGAGAACTAGAACAGCGTGCCAAAGAGGCGAGAGAGAAGCAGGAACAGGAAGCTGCCAAAGCAGAGATAGAAGAGGGTAATGACATAACGACGGACGATGTTACGGTTACAGAAGAGGTCCAGGGGGAAGAGGATCCATTTGCAAGAACCAATTTAGTTGACGCATCTACCCTCCAAATTCTTCCGGAGTATGCGGACTTTGTAGCACAGAATCCGGATATGGTGGGGTGGCTTTCTATTCAGGGAACCAAGGTAGAGTATCCGGTGGTGCAGAAGCCGGAGGACAATGATTTCTATCTGGATCATGATTTTGATCAGTCTGAGAATTCTGCCGGTTCTATTTTTGCGGATTATCGCAGTGATATTGTGAATCCAACTACCAATACCATTCTGTATGGTCACAACATGAAGAATGGTACCATGTTTGGCAGTTTGAAGAATTATTTGGATGAGAGTTTCTTCAAGGAGTATCGCTATATCCAGTTTGATACCATTTATGAGCATCGCCTGTATCAGGTGGTATCCGTAGGCCTGTCAGAGGTGGCTTATCAGGATGAGGATAGTTACCGTTATTATGATTTCATCCAGGCCAACAACATGGAGGAATGGCAGGCCTTTGTGAACAATATTAACTCCATGACAATTTATCAGAGCGATATTACGTTAGAGCCTTCCGACGAGATTTTGACCCTATCAACCTGTAACAGTTATACCGAAGATGGAAGATTGTTCATTATTGCTAAGAGAATTCAATAAATATGTAGCCAAATAGGGAAAAGAATGCTAAAATACACTATATATAGTGCCCTTTTATGGAAAGGACTACCTTTATTTTGAATTCGTGAAAAGATAGGGGATGCAAAATGAGAAGAGGAACGAAAATTGGATGGCTGTTGATTGCAGTTTCCATTATGTTGTCAGTGTGGGTGATTATCAGCACCAGCGCAGTTGCAGATAGCACAGATTATGTGCTTGATGGAACAACCCTGAAGGGGATACCGTCAGATGCGACGACAATTGATATACCGAATGGAGTGACTACCATTGCGCCTGACTTGTTCAAGAACAATGCGAATATCACAACAGTGAATATTCCGGATAGCGTCACTGATTTGGGAACCGGATTTAACGGATGTACTGGATTACAGACCGTAACCATTGGAACAGGTATTACCACTATTGGGTCCGATATTTTTTATAACTGTACGTCATTAAACACTGTGAACTTCCCATCAACACTTACCACCATTAGTGCGAATGCATTCCGTGGATGTACCGGTCTGAAGACCATTACCATTCCCTCCGGTTGTACCAGCGTTGACCCGGATGCGTTTAATGGATGTATCGCCATGGTAGGATTTACCGGAGGCAGCAGTGCATACTCCGTTAGTGCAGATAACTGTCTGTATAGTGCAGATGGAACTACACTTGTGAATGTTCCGGATGGCAAGACGAGTATCACGATTCCTTCTACCTGCAAGGCTATCGCTGATGGCGCATTTAATGGCAGCCAGGTAACGTCATTGACCATCCCGGCATCGGTTACCTCCATTGGTACACAGAGTACTGATTGGTCAGATGCGGTGGAAGAGATTTGGGGCGAGAGCGGCTCTGCAGCATACGAATATGCAATGACTCATGATATCACTTTCCGTACAATCGGTAATGATGGTGGTGATGATGATAACGGAGACAACGGCAACGGCGATAACGGTGGCGGCAACGACGGTTCCTCCTATGCTATTACAGCCGGTGCGAACCAGAGCTTTGTTAAGGGCAGCGGCAATGCCATTACGGTTACAGGCAGTGGCGCTTATGATAATTTTAGTGCCGTTCAGATTGATGGAACTGCGATTTCTTCTGATTATTATTCTGTAGCAAGCGGTTCTACCGTTGTTACTTTGAATGCAGGTTATCTTGAGAGCTTGAGCGAAGGTGCTCATACCATTACCATCGTATGGAATGATGGTGTAGCAAGCACCACACTGAATGTAAAGCCGGCAGGAAGCAAGCCGGATGACAAGCCGGATACCAAAGAGTACAAGATTACAGCAGGCGCTGATGCTACTTGGGCAAAGGGTAGCAAGACAACCCTAAGCTTTACCGGTAGCGGCGATATTTCCGAGTTGGCAGGGGTTAAGATTGATGGAACTACAACATCTTCTGCAACCTATTCTGCAACCGGATCACCAACCGTAATCACTTTGACAGCGACTACATTGGAGAGCCTTACCCTTGGTAATCATACAATTACAATTGTATGGACCGGAGGAAGCGCATCCTGTAACTTTACCGTAGCAAGTGCAAGCACAGGATATACCATTACTTCTGGAGCGAACTCCACATGGACCAAGGGAAGCGGAACAACACTGAGCTTCACCGGAAGCGGCCCATTAGCTGAGTTTGCCGGCATCAAGATGGATGGAACCACCGTTGGAGCAAGCAATTACTCCACAACGACTTCTCCGACAATCATTACACTTTCTAATGCTTACTTGGAGAGTTTGAGTGTTGGAACACATAGCATGACAGTGGTTTGGACCGGTGGTACTGCAACAGCAAACTTTACCATTGCTGCAGCAGGTAATAACTCCACAGGAAGTACTTCCAAGACAACCACAACGACAACCACTAAGACTTCTACCGGAACCGGTACAACCCATGCCAAGGACAATACACCGAAGACGGCAGATGGCAAGCTGGATCCTCGTTACTTCTTAGCATTCGCAATTATGTTGAGTGGTATCGCAATTGTAATCAATGGACGTGGTAAGCAGATTAACTACGTCAATGATAAACGTAATCAGTAATCAACAAGAGACCTCATTTTGAGGTCTCTTTTCTTTACATTTATAGTCAGTGTGATAGAATACGAATGGAAAAAAGGAGGCGTTATATATGTCATTATTATTTAAAGAAGTAGTAGATGATTGGGGTACGTCCTATCAATTAACCGGTGCAGGCTATAGCTTGATGGTGATTTTGATGTTGGCGTTGGTTGTTGTAGGTGCTGCATTATTTGGTGACCGTAAGACCAATAAGACTTCAACCAAGCAGATTGCATTTTCAGCCATGGCAATCGCATTAGCTATGGTAGCATCCATGATTAAGATTGTTCATCTTCCTATGGGTGGCTCTGCTACATTGTTTTCTATGTTATTTATTGTATTAATTGGATATTGGTTTGGACTGGGTGCGGGACTAACCGCAGCAGTAGCATATGGTATCTTACAGTTAATCATTGATCCTTATATTGTAAGTTTGCCTCAGATGCTGGTAGATTATTTCTTTGCTTTTGGAGCATTAGGATTGTCCGGTATATTCAGCAAATCCAAGAATGGACTTATTAAGGGCTATATAGTGGCTGTGCTGGGTAGATACTTCTTTGCTATTCTATCCGGTGTTATCTTCTTTGCATCTTACGCACCGGATACAGGTATCCTATCCAATCCGTTCTTATATTCTGCAGCCTACAACGGAGCGTATCTGGCAACCGAGGCTGTCATTACATTGGTAGTTATTTTTATTCCAGCCGTTAATAAAGCACTGACATCGGTTAGAGAGTTAGCTCTGGAGAAATAATAAAAGCTTGTCGGGAAATCCCGACAAGCTTTTTTAGTCTTCTGTCTTTTCTTCTGTTTCAATCATGGAATCGGCAGTGTCATTGGTTGTACTCTCCGGAACATAATCTGGTGAGTAGTATACAACTGCGTTGGACGAACGGAAGATGGTGGAGGAGGAACCAACCTGGTTCACTACAATGGTATCGCCATCTTTGACTGCATTCTCATCAATGGTGAGGCACTGTCCGCTCTGATAAGAGGTAGAAACCTTCTCGTCATTGACGTAAACACGACTCCACTTGGTAAACTGGTCACCGTATAAGTAGAGCTTGTTGTTAAAGTGATAAATACGATCCAGCTTGATATCTTTGGTACCCATAACAATATCGGAAGCAGGATATCCATCCTCGCCATCATATACATAGCGATCACCGTACAGGATATCGTACTGAAGCATCTCTAATCCGTCTATGTAGCTATGGGACTTGGCAGAAATACCTGCCGCGGTCTTAGCTTGGTTGTAATTGGTAACTGTACCGCCATGAATACCTAAACGGTTCATATAGGTTGGAACCAGCTGATAGGAGGTCAAATCCTGATCAATCTTCTCCATACCGAAGTTGTTCCAGGTCCAATACTTGGTCTGATACAAGTCCTTCTGCTTAACTTCTTCCGCATTCAGACCCATGGTAGGCAAGTGGTCACCAAACATAATTACCAATGTTGGCTCGCCACGCTGCTCAAACATTTCTGTGTACTTCTTAATAAAATCATCAACATTATAAATACGGTTGATGTAGTAGGTCCATTGATTGGTCTTGGCCTGATCCTTGCCTTTGCATTTCACTTTGACTACCGGATTCTCTTCGACGACTTCTGTAGGATAGTCACCATGGGCTTCTACTGTAATGGTATAAACAAAATCAGCTCCCGGTGTGGTATCTAATGCATCTGCAGTAGAATCAATCAGAATATCATCAATTGGCCAGGTGCCAAGTGGGGTGTATTCTGTAATATCTAACATCTCCTTGGAGGTGAAACTGTCAAAGCCCATCATGGAGAAAGCATTGCGTCGACTGTAGAAGTTACCGCCGTTATTGTGAACAACGTGGGTTCCATAGCCGGTTTCTTTGAAGACATCAGCAACACTCTCACAGTCTGTCTCCTTCAGAATGGTCTTCTGAGGGTATTCACCAGGTCCAAAGAACTGACAACTCATACCTGTAAGCACTTCAAACTCGGAGTTACAGGTGCCGGCACCAACAACCGGAACTGTTAAGTGTCCATAGGAGAAGTTCTCCTCCAGGTAGTGAAGGTAAGGAATCGGGTCCTCGGAAGTCTCGATAAAATCAGCTTCCGACACATCAAACATGGATTCCAAAAGAATAACAACAACATTGACCGGCTGGTCGGTAGTGAGTGAAGTCTCACCCATATCGGTTTCTTTGAGGATGTTCTTAATGGTGGCGTCATTGTAATCACGAGGCTGACGCATACCAAGGTCTAACATACTCGTGGCAAAACCGTAGAGATAACCATAATCCAGATATCCTTGAGCCAGATTGCCAAAATAGGAAGCCATCAGACCGGTTTCCTGCATACCGTAGGTAGTAAGCGGCATGGAAATCCATGCAACCGCGATCAGGGCAGCTCTAGGAATCAGCTTCAGGCGTGGGGTCTGAACCTTGCCCTTGAAAAAAAGCAGCACCATGAGTCCTAGGTAAATGGCAATGGCAATCACGCAAACAGTAGCCTGATCCTTGGTAAAGTAATTGGTGTTCTGCATGGTAAGCAAATCACCAATCATGGTAATGTCTGTAAAACCAAATGGTGAAACGCGGTTCAGAAGGACAATACAGTTAATAATACCGAAAACCAAGAAAACAAATACTATCATCATACGCATAAAGGTACGTCTCTTCGGGAGAAATACCAGCGTAAAGATACAGAATATGATGTAGGAATTGTATAAAAATGGAATGGTATGGTATCGAACAAATCCACAAGCGTCTATAAAAGAATGCCGTGACAGCCATTCCAGTAAAAAGCAAAATCCAAAAGCTAACGGAATATGAAATAGTAATGCGAATTTATTTAAGAAAGAAATAAAAGCTTGGTATCGCGAAGAATTCCGAAGCTTTATGATGAATTTAGGGGTTGGAATATGCAATTTTTTCAAAAAGGAAGGGATTCGCTTCAAACCACTTCCGATTTTTGATAAGAGTTTTTTCAATGTCGAGCCTCCTAGGTACATTGATTCAAGGAATCCGATGGGATATAATCATTTAATGAATTTGTCAATCGCATCCTTGAGGTCTTCGAGAATCTGGTCATCTCCGGTCTGGACAGCGTCCACCACAGAATGGCTGATGTGATCCTCGAGAATGATCTTGCCGATGTTATTAATAGCAGAGCGAACGGCAGCAATCTGAATCAGAATCTCACTGCAATCACGTCCGTCTTCGACCATGCGCTTAACGGACTCCATATGACCAATTGCACGATTCATACGATTAATAACAGCCTTGGTCTGTTCGTGTGAATGTGTATGGGTATAAGTATGCTCCACGCCATGCTCATCGATGATGGTATGTGTATGGGTCTTGCCCAAAGAATCGCCATCATTGTAGGCATGTAGATGTGGATGTTCATGAATATGATTATCAGTAGACATATGATTGCCTCCGAGCACGTTTGCTTTAATATCCCGTGAATTATATCACGATAGTTTTTTGATTGCAAATAACCAAAAAATGTAACATAGGAGAGTAGAATTGCAGTTATCATTCCGTGAAAAAGGTCTGTCCAAAGAAACAAAGCGACGGATTCTTGTGCTGACTTTCATATTTATATTGGCGCTGATATTTTTTGGTGTGGTGTTGAATTTCCGAGATTCGGAAGAGGTATCCAAGATGAGTGGGGCTACCATGCCAACCATTTCGATGCATGCTTTAGATACCAAGGTGAATGAGCTCCATGGGTATGTGATGGAGATGGATGCATGTTATATGCGTGATTCCGTAATACCGCTGGAGGAGAATCGTGTTCTTCCTATGACCATTCATACTTATGGCGCGGAAGTTAGTGAAATCTCCTATGAGATTCGAAGTCTGGACACGGAGCGTAAGATTGCGGATACGACCATTTCCGACTTTTCCGTAGACGGAGACGAGATTCACGTAGAGCCGGTATTGGAGAATTTGATTGATGAGGGGACGGAGTATCTCTTAGTGCTGAAGCTCACATGCGAGGAGCGACCACTATATTACTATACGCGAATATTGATACCGGTAGAAGCTCATGCTAAAGAGTGCCTGGATTTTGCCAAGGACTTTCATGAGACCAGCATGAATGGAGATTTGGACTCCCTGGCGGTCTATATGGAGAC
Organism: Lachnospiraceae bacterium; assembly: GCA_024690265.1. Taxonomy (GTDB): domain Bacteria; phylum Bacillota; class Clostridia; order Lachnospirales; family Lachnospiraceae; genus XBD2001. The sequence continues at coordinate 7,002 of JAILCW010000079.1, forward strand.
ATCAGAGTATTCCAACAAGGATACCCTGCAGCATGTAACCATTGAGTCCTCTCTTAGCCAGATTGGATGGAAGACCTTCGATGGTGAGCAGGTTGGTGAACCGGTTGTTGAACTGAAGGATATCAGTAGTAATTACAATGTAATCGTATTCTATTATCAGATGAGCCGCAATGGAACCGGTGGTCAGACGGAATACTATAATGTAGAAGAATATTTTAAAATACGATATGGTGAAGACCACATGTATCTGTTGGATTATCATCGTGATATGGAGCAGATTCTTATGCCTTCTTTGGTCAAGGTGGAGGATAATCTAATCACCGTAGGTGTGGCAGATTCTTCTATGAATTATATGTCTAATGAGACCGGCTCCATCGTTGCCTTTGTACAGGCCGGAAGCTTGTATGAGTATAACCAGAATGCCAAGGAGCTGACAGAAGTCTTCTCCTTCCGAGGATCGGATTTGACGGATTCTCGTACCAATTATGGAGAGCATAACATTCAGATTCTTCATATTGATGAAAGTGGTACCTTGGATTTTGTAGTGTATGGATATATGAATTCCGGAAGCCATGAGGGATTGTGTGGTATTAATTTGTACCATTATGACAGTACCGAAAAGCTGGCCAAGGAGCAGGCATTTATTGCATCTACCAAGTCTTATCAGATTTTAAACGCAGGATTTAGTGAACTACTGTATCAGTCAACCGATGGTAAGTTCTTCATTATGATGGATGGAACCTTAATCCAGGTAGATTTGATGACGTTAGAAAATAACGAATTGCTATCCAATATGGCGGATCAGCAATACGCGGTATCCGCATCCGGACGATATATTGCCTGGATGGATGATGCTCAGATATCTACATCCATTCACGTGCGAGACTTGGAGACCGGACATATATACGATGTACATTCCAATGCCGGAGAACTACTTAAGCCGCTGGCATTCATGGAAGATGATTTGGTCTACGGATTGGTTCGGGAAAGTGATATTGATGCCGATGCAGCCGGTACGCAGATTTATCCGATGTATCAGGTGCGTATTATTGATATATCCGGTGGCGGCTCTGAAACGCTCAAGACCTATGAGAAGCCGGGGTATTATGTCACAGAGGTTACCAAGCAGTCTTATACATTGTATCTAGACCGTGTAACCTTGGAGGACGGTGTATATATGGATGCGCCGCAGGATACTATCATGAATAGCTCCGGAGAGTTGAACAAAGCGGTAGGAATCCAGGTAGATACGGATGAGAAGCTGGGGGAAGTCATATCTCTGGTGATGGTACCGTTGGATGGCAATGAGCATGTATACGTAGTCAAAAATGCGAAAGCAGGATTTGTATTGGAAGGAAGCGACCGAATCATATCCGTAGAAGCATCCAGTGCGCAGGAGAAATACTATGTATATGTAGGAAGTAGTGTAACCTTAGCTACCACCAATGTAACCAAAGCAATTGTTACCGCAGATGAAGAGATGGGTATCGTTGTGGACAATACCCAGAAGTATATATGGAAACGTGGACGTAGTCTGTATCGCTCAGCGTTCCAGGATATTGCGGTAGGAAGCAGTGATGTGGATGCCGACTCCTCCTCTGCATGTATCAGTGCTATGCTGGTGCGAGAAGGTGAGAATGTAGAGGTTAATACATTGATTGCCCGCGGCGAGACCCCGATTACCGTACTGCAAAGTGCATTGAAGGATTACTACATCCTAGATTTAACAGGATGTTCACTGTCCGAAGTTCTGTATTATGTCTCCATTGGCAATCCGGTATACGTTCGAACCGGAGATGGAGAGGCGCTTCTTATTATTGGATATGACGCAGTCAATATTGATGTGTTTGACCCGGTACAGAATCGTACTTATAAGATTGGGGCAGAAGATGCTCAAGAGCAGTTTGCGCAGCAGGGAAGCGTATATATCAGTTATATCAAAGAGTAAAGAAAAGCCTGTCGGATGATCCGACAGGCTTTGTTATTGTTCGTTATTAATATTCGCCTTTGCGATACTTCTCTACCAAGGAATTGATACGCTCGTATGGATCCAATAAGGAAGCAATGGAGCAATCATGATTCAAAGTATCAATGATGTAAGCGATGTATTTGCTCATGTCGCAACTGATGTAGTAGTCGCGGCTTAAGAGCTCAGGTGTCTGGTAAGCTAAGTTGGTAGTAACTACACGATAGATTAGGCCTTCTTCAACAGCCTTATCAAAACTTGCCATACCATTGGTGAACAAACCGAAGGTTGCAACAGCAAAGATACGGTTTGCTTTACGCTTCTTCAACTCTCTGGCAACATCAATCATAGATTCGCCGGAAGAAATCATATCATCAACGATGATAACGTCCTTGCCCTCAACAGAAGAACCAAGGAACTCGTGAGCAACGATTGGGTTACGTCCATCAACAATCTTGCTGTAGTCGCGACGCTTGTAGAACATACCCATGTCTACGCCTAAAACGCTGGCCATATAAACAGCACGGTTGGTACCGCCTTCATCTGGGGAGATAATCATCAAGTGATCGTTATCTAACTGCAAATCCTTAACGTTCTTGCAGATGCCCTTAATAAACTGGTAGGTTGGTTGAACGGTCTCAAATCCATGAAGTGGAATAGCATTCTGTACACGAGGATCATGTGCATCAAAGGTGATGATATTATCAACGCCCATTGCAACCAACTCCTGAAGTGCTAAAGCACAGTCCAAAGACTCACGAGCGGTACGGCGATGCTGACGTCCTTCATATAAGAATGGGATAATTACGGTAATGCGCTTACCCTTGCCACCTGCAGCAGCAATGATACGTTTCAAGTCAGAATAGATATCATCCGGAGACATGTGGTTGGTCTGACCACATACAGTATAAGTCAGGCTCCAGTTGGTGACATCCACCATGATATATAAGTCCAAGCCACGAATAGACTGACTAAAGCTGCCCTTGGCTTCGCCGGAACCAAAACGCGGTGTATTCACCGGTACAAGATAGGAACCACTCTGATAGGTGGTACGTTCGATATCGTCTAAGTGATCGGAAGCACGATTGGCTCTCCAATCAACGAGGTAATTGTCGACCTTGGTTCCAATTTTGGAAATGCTCTTGTGAGCAATTAAACCAACGGGAGCAATGGGTTTACGGGTTACTAACGTGTCATCATTGCGTGGCATGAATAGAATCCTCCATATAGGGTGTTATCGTTGCGGTATAGTTGTAACATAGAATGCGCCATCTTTCAAGAATGAATTAGAATTCGGAAAGACTTTTCTGAACGCGAATGTCCTGACCAAATAAAGTTATCAAGGTATAGTGCTCAATGAAGCGGGATGAAATACGTTCACCATAAGTGTTTGCAATGTCACCAATTCGTAAGTTAGTAGAAATAACGGTGGAACGCTTATGTAACAAGCGCTCATTGATGCATTGGAATAATTGAGAAGTAGTAAAGGAATTGGAAAACTCCGTTCCTAAATCATCAATAATAAGCAAATCACAATCAAAAATATTCTTGTATGGAACTGTATCATCATCGGAAGCATCCTTCTTATGGAAGGTATTCTTCTCGAAAATCTCAAACAACTGGAATGCAGTAAGATAAATCACGGAATAGCCCTGATCTAATACAGCCTTGCCAATGCAATTGGAAAGGTAAGTCTTACCAACACCGGTATCTCCAAATAATAGAATATTGTCATGTCTGGTGGAAAAATTGTGGACGAAATCCAATGCGTCCTCGTATGCCTTGTGAGCGTTCTCCTTGGCGGAGATGCCGGAACCAGACTTGTCATCGTAGTAATCATCCGCATAGTAATCGAAGGAGAAATGATCAAAGTTCTCAACTTCAAAAACTTTCTGGATGTGTTCCTGCGAATAAAGAAGATCAATGGCACGCTGTGTAAAGCAATGGCATGGACGATGGTCGATATAACCGGTATCCTTGCAGTCCGGACAGTGATATGGGGGATTGAGATAATCTACCCCATATCCGTGGGACTGAAGTAAAGACAGCTTCTCCTGAATGAGCTCTTCGATTTTGCTGTGAAGATTGGAGGTGTCAACCGATCCAGTCAAGCCCCCCTCTATACTTGCCTGGATCAAATCAACACTAGAAGTAGCTATCTCGTTGTCGATGGCTTGGAAACGAGGGATCTTGGCATAGATTTCCTCGCGTCGATTATGAATCAAAGACTCACGGTCGGACCGCAAGATCTCATACTGGCGCATAATTTGATCATATTGATGATTTGTTAATGACATGATCTCTAGTTTTCTCCCTAACGACGTTTCTGTAGTAGCTTGGCTTCTAAGGCATCGTAGTCATATTCACGCTCGTCAAAATTACGGAAGCGGTTGGTACGAGCATTAGAAGCAGCGGTGGCATTCCGCGGTGCAGATGTGGCCTTCTTGCGACGGTTGGCATCGAAGGTGGCATCTAAGGATTGAACATCTTCTAATGTATGAACCTTGGATTGATGCCACTTACGAAGAATGGAATCCGCGTAATCGAAGCTCGGTTTCTGAATGGTAAGAATGGTACGATTCAGAGCTTCTTGAACGATGGCAATTGGGAATCCGTATTCTCGTTCCCATCGCTTTACGTAATCCATTTCCACATCTGTGAGATTCCGCCCCGATATACCAAAAGCTTTGGCAACAGCTCTGGTATACTCGGAACGTAACTCGTTTTCCCCTTTGGCTTGGCTGACGGTCTTAATACCTGCTTCGGCCCAATTAATAGCCACCTTGTTCATATAGTGAAAACTGGAATGATTCTTGCTGATACAATACTCTACCAAGTATTCAATAAGTTCTACGGACATTTGCAATTCATCATACCAGAACATCAAGGTCTGTAGTTCGCTGCTCTTCAGAGGCTTGCCAATGTACATTTCAGTGACACGGGTGAATTCCTTCACCTCAGCCTGAGATGAAAAAATGGCTAACTCATCGGAAGAATAAGTTCGCTGCTGTGGAACGCTGGAGGTGACAGTCTTATCAGGTGCAATCTGAGTCACCATGGAAACCGTTGAAACAACCGGTGAAATCGGCTCCACAGGAGTAGAACTTTGCGGTACCGGTGTGGAGTACGGATCCAGTAGGCAAATCCCGATGAGATCACCTGCTTCGTCATATTCTAAACGAAGTAGATTCTGTCGTTCCCAATACTCAAGGGCGCGCTTGATATCACGCTGTGTATGGTCGAGCTTGTCTGCCATGGCTGAAATGGAAAAATCCATTCCTTCCTGTGACAAGCAACGAAGCATGTACAGGTAAATCTTGACGTACTCCCCGTTGGCGTCCTTCATGAAATTGTCAATAAACGTATTGGAAACACAAGTCACCTGGCGAGAGGTACTTGTGTGCAACATAATATCTGACATAGTTAATACTTCCCTCTCTCTAACCTAACGGAATCATAGCATAACATTTTTGGATTGAAAAGAGGAAAAATTGGCGGAAACCCAGTAAAATCAAGGGTTTACGGGAATGTGGATAATGTGGATAAATCGGAAAAGTACCGATAAATGGGCAAAAGAAATCCACACAAGAATTGGTATAAAATCACCAGCTCCTGTGTGGATAATGTTGATAACTTTTATTTTAAGAGGTTTTCTCCAATGGTATAGACGTTTCCGGCGCCCATAGTTATCAACAGATCACCGTTCATAGAATTTTCTTTTAAATATTCTTCTATGTCGTCAAAACTTGAAAAATATTCACAAGGTGTACCTAACTCCAAAATCTTGGCCTGCAGGTCACGGGAGCTGATATTGTAAATATCCTTCTCACGAGCTGCATAGATATCAGCCAGTACTACCTGATCCGCCTGAGATAATACCTTGGCAAAGTCATCTAAGAACGCCAGCGTACGTGTATAGGTGTGTGGCTGGAAGCAAACAACCAAGCGGTCGTGTGGGTAGTTCTTCGCTGCTGCAAGGGATGCCGCAATCTCTGTTGGATGATGTGCGTAATCATCGATGATGGTAGCGCCCTTGAACGTGCCCTTGTACTCAAAACGACGATTGGCGCCGCCAAAGTCAGCCAGTCCCAACTGAATCTGTTCATAAGAAAGACCCATAGCGCGCGCAACGGCAACCACGGAAAGCGCGTTGGTAACGTTATGTAATCCCGGTACATGTAAGGTAATAGGTCCTAATGTTTCGCCAAACGCAACCGGCGTAAAGGTTGCACAACCAAGCTCATCAAAGGTAATGTCCGTTGGATAGTAGTCGTAGGACTCAGAACGGCCAAAGGTAATAACCTGACAATCCAAGCCCTCTGTAATGGTATTCACCTCTGGAATCTCACCATTGATAACAAGCGCGCCATCGCTGGAAGTGTTGGCAGCAAACTGATGGAAACTGTCGCGGATATCATCAATATCCTTGAAGAAATCCAAATGCTCTGCCTCAACATTTAGGATGATGCTGTACTTCGGGAAGAAGGACAGGAAACTATTGGTGTATTCACAAGCTTCGGTTAAGAAAAGATCAGAATCACCAACGTGGATGTTGCTGCCGATTGCCTTGAGGAAACCGCCGATGGAAATGGTAGGGTCTTCCTGGCCTCGTAACAGTACCTGACTCATCATGGAAGTAGTGGTTGTCTTGCCATGGGTACCTGCGACAGCAATTGAACGCTCGTACTGAGCCATAATCTGTCCCAACAAATCTGCACGGGTAAGCATTGGGAGATGCTTGGAAACAGCAGCTTTGAACTCCGGATTTTCCGGATGAATCGCTGCGGTATAAACGACAACGTCAATGTCGTCGGTAATATTCTCAGCACTTTGTGGATAAGAAATGTGGATGCCCTTCGCAGTCAATCCGTTTGTGACATCGCTCTCGCGCATGTCGGAGCCGGATACTACAAACTTCCAGTCCAAGAGGATTTCAGCCAATCCGCTCATGCTGATACCACCGATGCCAATAAAGTGCACGTGCATCGGTTTGGAAAAATCGATTTTGTACATAAAATAAAGTCCCTTTCTTTATAAAAGAAGTTGAGCCTTTACTTATTATAGTCGCCATTTTATTTTTTGCAATTGCCAAATGAAAGAAGAACGTCTAAAGACGGGAAGAAATCTTACCTTATAGTATATATATTGTGTAAGTTGTTTTACATGTGTTCAACATGTAGTAAAACTATTGAAAATGACGGAAAATATAAGGAATTTCGGGATTGTTCTTGAACAAATTTCTGACAATATGCTATACTGATTCTATCGAAATCCTTGTAGTCTTGAGGGGAAACAGAGAAGAAGGAAATCGCGAGGTGACTAGAGTATGGTGAAGAAAGAAATGATTGCTATGCTGTTAGCAGGTGGTCAGGGCAGCAGATTAGGAGTGCTGACTTCGGATGTGGCGAAGCCGGCCGTCGCCTTTGGTGGAAAATATCGTATTATCGACTTTCCACTGAGTAATTGTATCAATTCCGGCATTGATACCGTTGGTGTTTTAACACAGTATCAGCCATTGGTCTTGAATACCCATATCGGAATTGGCATTCCGTGGGATTTGGACCGAAATAATGGGGGGGTTTCAGTTTTACCTCCGTACGAGAAGAGTGACAACAGTGAATGGTATTCTGGTACGGCCAACGCAATCTATCAGAATCTCCGTTTCATGGAGAGTTACAATCCCGATTATGTTTTAATTTTATCCGGTGATCACATCTATAAGATGGATTATGAAGCGATGTTGGACTTCCATAAGGCTAACAATGCAGACGTAACAATTGCTGCATTGCCTGTTCCAATGGAAGAGGCCAGCCGTTTTGGCGTGGTTGTTACCGATGACAATAATCAGATTATTGAATTTGAAGAGAAGCCACCGAAGCCGAAGAGCAACTTGGCATCTATGGGTATTTATATCTTTAGTTGGTCGGTGTTGCGTGAGGCGTTGATTACATTGAAGGATCAGAGTAACTGCGACTTTGGTAAGCATGTCATCCCGTATTTGCATGACAACAAGAAGCGCATTTTTGCGTATGAGTTCAATGCATACTGGAAGGACGTTGGAACTTTGGGCTCCTATTGGGAAGCAAATATGGAGCTGATTGATCTGATTCCGGAGTTTAATCTATATGAAGAGTTCTGGAAGATTTATACCAGCCAGGACATGATTGAACCGCAGTATATCGGACCTAATGCAAAGGTTAGTAAGGCGATTGTGGGCGCAGGAGACCGCATCGAAGGCGAGGTTTGCAATTCCGTTTTGGGTGCAGGCGTTATTGTCGAAGAAGGCGCAGTCGTAAAAGACTCTATTATTATGAAGAATACGGTCATCCATAAGGGTGCATTCGTTGAAAAATCCATCATTGCAGAGAATTGTGAGGTTGGTGCGGATGCTAAGATTGGTATGGGTGAAGAAGCAGAGAGCAAGCTAAATGCAAGCATTTATGCTTTTGGATTGGCAACCATCGGAGATGGTTCTGTTATTCCTGCAGGCGTTACTATTGGTAAGAACACGGCAATCCGCGGTGTAACAACCATTGAGGATTATCCGGGTAAGGAACTGGAGAGTGGCGGCTATATTATTAAGGCAGGTGAAGAAGCATGAAGGCATTAGGAATCATTTTAGCGGGCGGTAATTCGAGCCGTATGAAAAACCTGTCGGATAAGCGAGCAATTGCTGCTATGCCGGTAGGATGTAGTTATCGAAGCATTGATTTTACACTAAGTAACATGACCAACTCCCACATTCAGACAGTGGCTGTACTGAGTCAGTACAATGCCAGATCTTTGAATGAGCACTTGAATTCTTCGAAGTGGTGGAACTTTGGTCGTAAGCAGGGAGGACTTTTCCTCTTTACACCAACCGTTACCGCAGATAATAGCTGGTGGTATCGTGGTACTGCTGATGCAATGTGGCAGAACATTGACTTTTTAAAACGTAGACACGAACCGTATGTAGTAATTGCTTCCGGCGATTGTGTTTACAAGATGGATTACAATCCGGTATTGGAATACCATATTGAGAAGCAGGCCGATATTACTATGGTTTGTGCAAAGGCACCGGAGGGAGATGACCTTACCAGATTTGGTACGGTGAAGATGGATGCCGATGGTTTGGTAACCGATTTTGAGGAGAAGCCGATGGTGGCTCATTCCAATATCGTTTCCACCGGCGTATATGTCATTCGCAGACGTAAGCTGATTGAGCTTTTGGAACAGTGCAATCAGGAAGGCCGTTATAACTTTGTAACGGATATCTTGGTTCGCTACAAGGGCATGAAGAAGATTTACGGATACATGTTGGATACCTATTGGAACAACATAGCTACCGTAGAGGCATATTACAACACCAATATGGATTTCCTTAAACCGGAAGTGCGGAACTTCTTCTTCCGCGAAGAGCCAAAGATTTACTCCAAGGCTTACGATTTGCCACCTGCGAAGTTTAATCAGGGCAGCGATGTTCATAATTCCTTAATTGGTTCAGGAAGCATCATCAACAGTAAAGTTGAGAACTCCGTATTGTTTAAAAAGGTCTTTGTTGGTAATAATAGTGTCATCAAGAACTCTATTATTATGAATGGAGCATATATTGGGGATAACGTTAGAGTAGAAAACTGTATCGTCGAGAGTAACGAGACGTTACTATCCGATACGACGTACATCGGAGATGGTGAGATTCGCATCGTTTCCGAGAATAACAACCGTTACGGCATTTAAACTACACAACGAGAAGCTGCGGGAGTTCCGACAGCCAAGGGGGTACACAAAATGAAAATCACAGACATTCGCGTACGTAAAATTGACAATGGTGGTAAGATGAAGGCAGTAGTTTCCATTACTATCGATGAGGAATTCGTAGTACATGATATTAAGATCATTGAGGGAGAAAAAGGTCTTTTTATAGCAATGCCTAGTCGTAAGACAAGTGATGGAGAGTTCAAGGATGTTGCTCATCCGATTAAGTCTTCTACCAGAGAAGAGTTGCAGCGCATTATCCTAGAGCGTTACGAAAAGGAAATGGCAGCACCGTCTGTTGAATAACGTGTATGAATGGGAAGCCCGAAGCGAAATGCTTCGGGCTTTTTTATGCCTTCGGTTCGTGGTAAGATTAAGGAAAATTGTAAAAAGGATGTAATGATTATGTATATTATTGCAGGATTGGGCAATCCGGGATTGAAATATCGCCATACACGTCACAATGCAGGATTTGATGCCATTGATGTATTGGCAAAGCGCTATGGAATCAGTGTTAAGAAGATTGAGCGAGGTTCTCTGACCGGTCAGGGAAATATCAACGGCCAGAAGGTGCTTTTGGCAAAGCCCCAGACCTTTATGAATAACAGCGGGGACAGCTTAGCAGACCTGGTGAACTTCTACAAGCTAGATCCAGAGAAGGAATTAATCATTCTCTCCGATGATGTAACCCTTGATCCGGGACGGATTCGCATTCGCTTGAAGGGATCTGCCGGCGGACATAATGGATTAAAGAGCATTATTGCACGCTGCGGCACCCAGAATTTTCAGCGTGTACGCGTGGGTGTTGGAATTCTACCGGAAGGTGGAGATATGGTGAATCATGTTTTAGGACATCTGAAACGTGATGAGAGAAAACTGTTGGAAGAAGCACTGGATCATGCGGCAGATGCAGTAGAGCTGTTGATTCAGGGCAAGAGCGAGGAAGCAATGAACCGTTTTAACTAGTCGGTATTGAGGTGAAAATGCAAGCGTTTTTAGAACCATTTCATGATCTGGCAGATATCGAAATGCTGCGAGATGCATTGAAAACAAAGGGACAATTGTATGAACTAACCGGTTGTATCGAGATAGGTAAAGCTCATGTCATATATGGTATTGGGCATGATTATCCCTGGAAGTTAGTAGTGGCAGAAGATGAACAAAAAGCACGCGCCATTTACGAGGAATACCAGTTTTATGAGGATGACTGTGTCTATTATCCGGCCAAGGACATGCTGTTCTATCAGTCGGATATTCACAGCAACGAGTTAACCAAGGATCGTATCCGTGCCCTGAAGGCGTTAACGACTCAAGATCATGGAACCTTTATTACAACGGTAGAAGCCCTGATGAATCGAATTCCTTCTCAGGAGGCGCTCATGGAGAGCGTCATTCGTATCAATATAGATTCCGAGGTGGATTTGCAGGAGCTTCGACAGAAGCTGACCAATTTCGGTTATGAGCAGGTGGCACAGGTGGAGACCTGGGGGCAGTTTGCGGTGCGCGGTGGAATATTTGACGTATTTCCTCTGACAGAGGATATGCCGCTTCGTGTGGAGCTTTGGGGCGATGATGTGGATTCCATGCGCCAGTTTGATCCCGGAACCCAGAAGTCTTTGGAAGATGTGGAGGAAGTTGCCATCTATCCGGCCATGGAGATGATTGTGGATTCCGAAGGATTGGCAGAGGGTCTTCGGAGGATGGAAGCGGACGCCGATGAGATGTACGAGCAGTACCGCAAGGAAATGAAGACAGAGGCGGCACACCGCATTCGTTCTTCCTATGAAGAGATTCGGGACAAAATCGAGAATGGATGGGGCATCCAGGAGATTGAGAATCATCTGTTGTATTTTACAGATCAAACCTACAGCCTCATCGAATACCTTCCGAAGGATACACTGGTATTCTTGGATGAGCCAAGTCACTTGGAGGCCAACGGCCATGTTTGCGAGCAGGAGTTTGCGGAGAGCATGTTGCATCGTGAGGCTTCCGGATATTCCCTCCCACAGCAGAAGCACATGCTATTTTCTGCAGATGAGGTATTGGGACGATGCGCCAACCATCCGGGTGTGCTGTTATCCATGATGGAGACGAAGAAGGGCAGCTTTAAGTCTAAGGCCAGATTCTATATACATATGACTTCCGTCACCAGCTATAGCAATAGCTTCGAACTATTATGCAAGGAACTGCGGAATTATCGCAATCATAAGTATCGTTCCGTGATTGTTTCTGCTTCACGAACACGTGCAAAGCGTCTGGCGGATGATCTGATGGATGAGGGCCTGAATGCATACTATACAGAGAACGCCAATCAGCCGGTATATCCGGGAGAGGTCATGGTTACCGTGGGCGGGCTTCGCCGAGGCTTTGACTACCCAGATGCGAGATTTGTATATATTAGTGAGAATGATATCTTTGGTCAGAATCATCTGAAGAAGAAGCGTAAGAAAAAGAAGGCAGAGGACCACATTCGTTCTCTGCAGGAATTGTCTCCCGGAGATTACGTGGTTCATGAGAATTACGGTTTGGGAATCTACCAGGGCATGGAGAAAATCGAAGTCGACCATGTCATGAAGGATTACATCAAGATTGCCTACGCAAAAAAGGCCAATCTGTACATCTTAGCGACCCAGATGGATATGATTTCCAAGTATGGTAATGCTGGAGATAAGAAGCCGAAGTTATCTACACTGGGAACCTTGGAATGGTCCAAGACCAAGAGCCGTGTAAAGACAGCAGTGACGGCAGTGGCCAAGGATCTGGTGGATCTCTATGCGTTGCGCCAGCAGAACAATGGGTTTGTTTATGGGCCGGATACGGTATGGCAGCAGGAGTTCGAAGAGAGCTTTCCTTATGATGAGACGGAGAGCCAGTTAGAGGCCATCGAAGATGTGAAGTCCGACATGATGAGTAACAAGATTATGGACCGACTCATCTGTGGTGATGTAGGATACGGCAAAACAGAGATTGCTATCCGTGCAGCCTTTAAGGCGGTGCAGGAGAACAAGCAGGTGGTGTATCTGGTACCTACCACAATCTTAGCGCAGCAGCACTATACAAACTTTGTGAACCGTATGAAGGAGTATCCGATCAATGTAGAGATGCTTTCTCGGTTTCGAACAACAGCAGAGAACAAGGAAACGGTAAAGCGCCTGAAGAAGGGTGAAGTAGATATTGTTATCGGAACCCATCGCGTTTTGTCCAAGGATGTTACTTTCAAGGATTTAGGCCTTTTGATTATCGACGAGGAACAGCGATTTGGCGTTACCCACAAGGAAAAAATCAAGCAGATGAAGAAGAACGTAGATGTATTATCTTTGTCTGCAACACCGATTCCACGAACGCTGCATATGAGTCTGGTCGGCATTCGAGATATGAGTGTCTTAGAGGAAGCACCGCTGGAGCGTACGCCAATTCAGACCTTTGTTTTTGAATATAATGAAGAAATGATTCGTGAAGCAATCCACCGTGAAATGGCTCGTGGTGGACAGGTTTACTATGTCATTAACCGCGTCCGGGAAATTGCGGATGTGGCAGCTGTCATCCAGAAGCTGGTGCCGGAAGCGAACATCGCATATATCCATGGTCAGATGAAGGAGACCGAAGTCGAAGAGATTATGACGGACTTCATCAACAAGGATATAGATGTTCTAGTGGCAACCACCATTATCGAAATTGGTTTGGATATTTCCAATGTTAATACCATTATTATTCACGATGCAGATCAGTTGGGTCTTTCCCAGTTGTATCAGTTGCGCGGTCGTGTGGGCCGAAGCAATCGTACAGCCTTTGCATTTTTGATGTATCGAAGAAACAAAATGCTCAAAGAGGTGGCTGAGAAACGTTTGGCCGCGATTCGTGAATTTACGGACTTGGGAAGTGGATTCAAGATTGCCATGCGAGATTTGGAAATCCGCGGAGCAGGCAATATGCTTGGAGAAGCCCAGCATGGACATATGGAAGCAGTTGGATATGACCTGTACTGCAAGCTGCTTAATGAAGCGGTTCGTAAGGAAAAGGGTGAGAATGTCATGGAGGATTTCGAGACTTCAGTAGACATTGCAATGGATGCATTTATTCCACCGGTTTATATTGAAGATGAAGAGCAGAAGTTAGAAATCTACAAGCGCATTGCAGGTGTAGAGACAGAAGAGGAGCAGCAGGAGATGATTGAGGAACTGATCGATCGTTTTGGAGAGCCACCCAAACCGGTACAGAACCTGCTCTTTGTTGCACGGTTGCGTTCCGATGCGCATCGGGCATATTTGTTGGAAATCAAACAAACGGATACCATGGTCCGTATGCCGATTTATCCTCACGCTGCCATTGACCCAAGTGGTATTCCTGGCCTGATTCAGAAGTATCAGCCATATTTGGAATTTGTGGCAGACAAAGAGGCACCAGCCTTTTATCTACATTATAAAAAGAATAACCGATTCCCAGTGAAGGAACTGCCGGAGTATCTACATACCCTGGTACAAAAACTCCAAGGATTGGTTGATAACAATTCTTAAAATCATTATAATTGTGGATTGTAGGTGGTTACCTACAGATTTGAATGGGAATAGGAGTTTTTTACAATGACGAAGAAGTTTTTGGCTACATGTGTGTCTGCGTCTTTAGCAGCATCAATGCTTTTTACCGGATGTGGTTCTGATAAGTTGGATTCATCCGCTAGTTTGGTAACTGTTGGTAGTGAGACAATTGTTGATTTAGGATACGGTAATTTCGCTGCCAAGTTTAATCAGGCAGTATACGATCAGATTTATGTTTCCTACTTCGGATCCGTTATGTGGGATCAGGAAATGGGTGAAGAAGGCACTATGGAAGATAGTGTGAAGAAGCAGATTTTGGACGATTTGGAAACCTATTATGTCAGCGGTTTACATGCAGCAGATTATGATGTGGCATTGACCGAGGAGCAGGAGTCTTCCATTGCAGAAGCTGCTAAGACATTTATGGAGAAGAACACAGAAGAAGCTTTGACTCAGATGGGTGCAACCGAAGAGTACGCTGTTCGTTATATGAAGGAGCAGACCGTTGCAAACATGCTTCGCAAGAAGGTAGAAGCTGAGGCAGAGGTTAGTATCTCCGATGAAGAAGCAATTCAATCCAGTATTTCTTATGTACTGTACGAATCTACCAAGACAGATGACAGTGGTAATAGCGTAGATTTGTCTAAGGATGAGTTAGTTGCTCTTCGTACATCTGCAACTGCACTTGCTACCGCAGATGATTTTGATGCAGAAGCTGAGAATCAGGGTGTAACCGTTAGCACATATTCTTTCACCAAGGCAGCAGATGCCAGCGAAGATACCACTTTAGGCGAGACAGTTATTGCAGAAGCTAAGAAGTTATCCAACGGCCAGACCTCTCCGGTCATTGAAGTGGAGGGCAAAGGATTATACGTTGTTCGTATGGATTCCGTGGAAGACGATGAGGCTACAGCAACCAAGCGTGAAAACCTTGAGAAGGATGCACGTAGTAGCTACTACAACGACAAGCTTAAGGAATGGAAAGATGCCATCGACTGGAAAGTAGATGACAAGCAGTGGAGCAAGGTAACATTCAAAAAGTACTTTACTTCTGTAGAGACTACTGATGAGACGACCTCCGAAGAGTAAATAGAATGTCAGGCCTGCCCAACGTGGCGGGCCTTTTTTTTGAGGATGTTATTATGAAGTTTATTTATCAATACTTAAAAGCGTATAAGAAGGAAAGCATCCTGGCGCCGCTGTTTAAAATGCTAGAGGCCATCTTCGAGCTATTTGTTCCGTTGGTGGTGGCATCCATTATTGATGTTGGAATTGCAACAGGGGATATCACTTATATTCGAAATCGGTGTCTGCTGTTACTGTTATTGGCCGCTGTTGGTTTGGTGGTTGCAATTACTGCTCAATACTTTGCAGCCAAGGCAGCCATTCATTCTGCCTGCAAGATGCGGGAAGATTTGTTCTATCACATTCAGGATTTTTCCAATGCATCCATGGATGCCATTGGTAGTGCAACGCTGTTGACGCGAATCACCAACGATATTAATCAGGTGCAAAACGGTATCAATATGTTTTTGCGCCTATTTTTGCGCTCTCCATTTATCGTACTGGGAGCCATGACAATGGCCTTCATTGTGGATGCACATGTGGCACTTATATTCGTAATTGTTATTCCGGTGCTTGGAGTCATTGTATATCTGGTTATGAAGTCAACCTTACCGATGTTTGGCAAGATTCAGCAGACGCTGGATCATGTGTTGCGTGTAGTAAGTGAGAATTTGGAAGGTATTCGTGTTATTCGTGCTTTTGGAAACGAAGGAAAGCAGGAAGATACCTTTACCAAGAAAACAGGGGAGTTGTATGACCGTCAGATTGGTGCCGGCAAAATACAGTCTCTCTTGAATCCGGCCACGTATATTATCGTTAATATGGCAGTGGTATGGATTCTGTGGATGTCCGGATTGCGTGTAGATTCCGGACAACTAACCACCGGTGCTGTAGTGGCATTGGTGAATTATATGTCCCAGATTTTGGTGGAGCTGATCAAGCTTGCCAATCTTATTGTGTTATTGACCCGTGCTTATTCTTCTGTTACCCGTATTCAGGAAGTCATGGATATGCCGGCAGATGAGCGCCTTCATGATGGCATATTGACGAAGACCCTTGGTCAGGAGGTGTTAAGCCTTGTGGATGTGGATTTTGCTTATCCGGATACGGTAGAAAACGTATTACATCATATTAGCTTTCATTTAAAGTCCGGTGAAGTGCTGGGCGTAATCGGTGGTACCGGCTCCGGTAAGAGCTCGCTGGTACATGCTATTTGTCATGATTATGATATTGCTGGTGGACAGATTCGCCTGGTAGGAGAAGATGTTCGCGGGATTTCTGACGAGCAGATTAGCAAATTGGTTGGGGTTGTACCACAGCATGCAGAAGTATTTGCAGGAACCATCGCAGAGAATCTGCGAGTTGGCAATGGAGATGCCAGCGATGAAGAACTGTGGGATGCGTTGGATGCGGCTTGTGCCCGAGAAGTGGTGGAAAGTAAAGCGGGCGGATTAGCGGCCAGTGTGGTAAAAGGTGGCCGTAATTTCTCCGGCGGACAGCGTCAGCGCTTAACCATCGCGCGCGCCCTTACAAAGCATCCGTGGATTCTGATATTGGACGATTCTGCGTCAGCATTGGATCTGGCTACGGAGGCTAGACTGCGTAATAACATTCAACATCTTTCCTGGAAACCGGCGACGATTATTATTTCTCAGCGTGCTTCTTCTGTACGGGATGCGGATCGCATTCTTGTGCTGGAAAATGGCGAGATGGCCGGTCTGGGAACTCATGAGGAACTGATGCGAGATTGTGAGGTTTATCAGGAAATCTACTATTCACAGTTTCCGAGAGAGGAGGTGGGCGCATGAAGGACCAAACCTTAAAGCGGATTGGCAAAATGCTTGTACCTTATCTCCCGTATATTTTGTTGTCTTTGTTATGTGCTGCGGTTACGGTAATTCTTACTTTGGAGATACCGATTCTTACCGGTCGTGGAATTGATTGTATCGTAGGGGTTCATCAGGTTGATTTTGATGGATTGATTGTTGTTATTCGAACCATGAGTGCAGTGATATTTTTAACTGCGTTGTTCCAATGGTTAATGAATCGAATCAATAACTACATTACGTATTCTCTCACGATGGAGTTGCGACAGGCTGCATTTTCCAAGCTGTTGCATCTGCCGGTGGCCCATGTGGATGGACATTCCCACGGGGATTATGTGAGTCGAATTATTTCGGATGCGGATAGCTTTTCTGATGGATTGCTGCTGGGATTTAGCCAGTTGTTTACCGGAGTTCTGACCATCCTTGGTACCATAGTATTTATGCTGCGTATTAATGTTCAGATTTCTCTGGTTGTTATTGTATTAACACCAATCTCCTTGCTGGTTGCGAAGTTTATCTCCTCTCGCACTTACCGAATGTTCAAGCAACAGGCTATGGATCGAGGGGATTTGACGGAGTTAGCGTCGGAACGTATTGAACAGCAGAAGCTAGTTCGCGCATTCCATTATACCGATGTGACCAAGGAAGCCTTTACCCGGAAGAATGACGCGCTTCGTGAGAGTTCATTGAAGGCTACTTTCTATTCTTCCTTAACCAATCCGTCTACACGATTTGTTAATTCGTTAATCTATGGCGTGGTTTGCTATTTTGGCGCAACCATTGTTATGGGTGGTGGGATTACCGTTGGACAGTTAAGCAGTTTCCTCGGATATGCCAGCCAGTATTCGAAACCATTTAATGAGATTACCGGTGTGATTACCGAGATGCAAAACGCTATCGCATGTGCAGCGCGATTATTTGAATTGATGGATGCCGAGGCCGAGTTGGAAACCATCGATGCGTCTTTGCCTCAGCCGATTCAAGGAAGGATGTCCATTCAGGATGTGGCATTTTCCTATGTGCCGGATCAACCGCTGTTGCGTGGGTTGAATCTGGAAGTGCAACCGGGACAGAAGATTGCAATTGTTGGACCAACGGGTGCCGGCAAAACCACTATGATTAATCTTTTGATGCGGTTCTATGATGTAGATGCAGGTGCAATTTGTATTGATGGCATTAATATCAATCATATTTCCAGAGAAGAACTGCGCCGACAGTTCGGTATGGTATTGCAGGAAACCTGGTTGCAGGAGGGAACCATCCTTGAGAACCTTCGTATGGCCAAGCCAGATGCGACCCTAGAGGAAGTAGTGGAAGCCTGCAAGGCGTCCCATGCCCATAGCTTTATTAAGAAACTGCCCAATGGTTATGAGACCTATCTGGGCGGAGATGGAGGCAGTCTGTCTCAGGGCCAGAAACAGTTATTGTGTATCGCTCGTGTTATGTTGAATTTGCCTCCGATGTTGATTTTGGATGAGGCTACCAGTTCCATTGATACACGTACCGAAATGAAAATCCAGGAGGCCTTTGCTCGAATGATGGAAGGTCGAACCACATTTGTCGTAGCACATCGGTTATCCACCATTGTGAATTCGGACATTATTTTATACATGGAGCATGGTCAGGTGTTGGAACAAGGCTCCCATGAAGCACTGTTGCAGAAGAATGGCCGCTATGCAGCATTGTATTACAGCCAGTTCAAGATTTAGTACAAATCTATCTTAAGAAGCCTAGATGTGGTATACTAATATAGGTGAAGTTGACATAATTGAAAAAGGATTTATAATGTAAATCTTGAGAGTAAATGAGATATAAGGAATCGCAAATTAGCGATGATTTGAGGATAGGAAGATGGAGCAGTATGTAATCAAAGGCGGCAAGCCATTGCATGGTGAAGTAACCATCGGCGGCGCCAAGAACGCAGCTTTGGCTATATTGGCCGCAGCCATTATGACAGATGATACTGTTGTAATTGATAATCTGCCGGATGTTCGAGATGTTAATGTTATGATTGGTGCTATGGAAGACATTGGTGCCAGCATTCAGCGTGTGGATCGCCACACTGTTCGCATTAACGGATCTACCATTGGACGTTTGAGTGTAGATTATGAATACATTAAGAAGATTCGTGCATCCTATTATTTGTTGGGGGCATTGCTTGGTAAGTATAAGTCTGCAGAGGTTGCACTCCCAGGTGGATGTGCTATCGGTAGCAGACCAATCGATTTGCATATTAAGGGATTTAAGGCTTTGGGCGCAGATGTAGATACCGGATATGGTTTGATTTCTGCCAAGGCTGAAGAATTAGTGGGCAATCACATTTATCTGGATAAGGTATCAGTTGGTGCTACCATTAATATTCTGATGACAGCCACCATGGCCAAGGGTAAGACCGTAATTGAGAACGCGGCCAAGGAGCCACATGTTGTTGATGTTGCGAACTTCCTTAATAGCATGGGCGCTAATATTCGTGGTGCCGGAACTGATGTGATTCGTGTAGAGGGAGTTGAGTCCCTGCACGGAACAGAGTATTCCGTTATCCCGGATCAGATTGAGGCCGGAACATTTATGTGTGCAGCAGCAGTTACACATGGTGATGTTTTAGTTAAGAACGTAGTGCCGAAGCATTTGGAGGCTACCACAGCAAAGTTGGTAGAGGCTGGATGCAAGGTGATTGAATATGATGATGCGGTTCGTGTCATAGCAGAGGATATGCAGTTGCATCATACAGCAGTTACAACACTTCCATATCCTGGATTTCCGACGGATATGCAACCGCAAATGGCAGTTGTATTAGCAGTTGCCGAGGGAACTAGTACAGTAACTGAGAGTATTTGGGACAATCGTTTTAAGTACGTTGATGAGTTGGCACGTATGGGTGCTCAGGTTAAGATTGAAAGTAATATAGCGATTATTACCGGTATTGATCATTATACCGGAGCGAGAGTATCTGCGCCGGACTTGCGAGCAGGTGCAGCATTGGTAATCGCAGGACTTGCAGCCAAGGATGGAATCTCTATCGTTGACGATATTTATTACATTCAACGTGGTTATGAGGACTTCGAAATCAAGCTTCGGGGCTTGGGCGGCAACATCGAATTGGTTGATAATGACCACGATTTGCAGAAGTTCATTTTGAAAGTTTCATAAAGTATTTGTAAAATCACCGCAATTGCGGTGATTTTTTGCATTATCAGACAAAAAGTATGTTATAATAACAGGCACAAGAGAGATATGAGGGGTTATTAACTATGAAAAAGCATATGGGCATATGGATGCGAGTGCTTACCATCGTGTGTGGTGTACTCGTTAATGCTAGTTTGTCTTATTTGATATTTCGATATCAGATACCGATGTACTTCGATACCATTGGTACCATAGGTGTGGCTGCGTTGGCCGGCGTCTTCCCAGGGTTCTTGACCGCGATGCTGACTAATGTTTTTTGCGGTCTTTTTAACCCGATGTCGATATACTATTCTACTATAAATATTCTAATTGCCGCTGTGACGGCTTGTTTTGTGAGTTTCCATTTATTTGATAAGAAGAGAAATGTGCTCTGGTTTATTCTGATTCTGTCATTGCTTGGTGGCGGATTGGGGGGCTTGTTGCAGATTATGTTGCTGGGGCAGCCACAGTATTCTGAGATTACTTTGGCTTCAGAGTATATCGTCACTAATATGAGCCTTAATTATTATTTGGCATTTCTGCTGGTTAACATCTGCTTGAATATCATTGATAAAGGTATTTCCGTAGGTATAGTTTTGGTCATTCTACACTTGTTGCCGGAGAAGCTGAAGCAACGGTTATGGACGAGTGGGTGGAAACAGCGTCCGCTGACGGAAGAGGAGATTAAAAGGTTCCGGCATAAAAAGTATAAGACAGCAAGCCTGCAGCATCGTGTGACTCGGATGTTGATATTCGCATCTTTGTCTATGACCATTATTATGGGCTTTATCAGCATGCGTTTGTACTTTAATAATACCAAGCAAGAGTATACCCAGAGTGCCCAAGGCGCTGCCAAAATTGCGGCATCCATCATTGATGCAGACATGATGGACGCCTATGTGAAGAAGGGGCATGATGCGCCGGGATACGACGAGACCGAAAAGGAATTATATAGAATCCGTGACAATTCTTTTGGTGTGCAGTTCCTTTATGCCATTGTGATTGATGAGGAAGGGTGCCATATGGCGTTTGATTGTGCCACCGAGGATGTGCCGGCCAATAAACCGGGGACGTTTGTTCCATTTGAGGAAGCCTTCGAACCATATGTGGACGATTTGTTGGCTGGACGGGAGATTCGTCCCATTGAATCCGATGATATCTCCGGATGGGTGCTTACGGTGTATGAGCCAATCAAAAATGCCGCGGGAATTACCACCGGGTATGTTGGTGTCGATGTGTCCATGTCGTTCTTATCCGATTACGTAAGAGAGTATGCGTTAAAGGCCACATTAATCTTCTCCGGATTCCTTTTGTTGATATTATCTTATGGTCTATGGGCTGCACGTTACTACTTGATTCATCCAATCAATAGTATGGCCGGCATTACCAAGGGCTTCATGGAGGACCCGGACAATCAGGTGGTGTTGCAAGAGAATGTAAAAATCTTAAAGGCGTTGGATATTCAAACCGGCGACGAGATTCAAAACCTGTATCGTTCCTTGTGTAAGATGATGGAATCTGCTGTAAACAAAATGAGCGATATTCGTCATCAAGGGAAACGTATCAACCAGATGCAGGCAGGACTGATTATTACCATGGCAGACATGGTAGAGTCTAGGGATTCGGATACCGGCTATCATATCCAGAAGACCGCGGATTATGTCAAGATTATTCTGCAGGGATTGCAGAAAAAAGGATATTACAAAGAGAAGATGACCCCAAAGTACATGGAAGATGTACAGATGTCGGCGCCGCTTCATGACATCGGAAAAATTAACATTCCCGATGCGGTATTGAACAAGCCGGGCAAGCTGACGGATGAGGAGTATGAGATTATGAAGCGCCATACCACCGAAGGCAAGAAGCTGATGGAGAAGGCGATTAGTACAGTACAAGGAGAGAGTTACTTAAAAGAAGCAAGAAATATGGCGGCATATCACCACGAGAAGTGGGATGGTTCGGGTTATCCGGAAGGACTAAAGGGGCCGGTAATTCCATTGTCAGCCAGAATAATGGCGGTTGCGGATGTGTTTGATGCCTTAACCGCACGGCGAGTATATAAGGAGCCAATGCCTTTTGATAAGGCAATGAGTATTATTGAGGAAGGCGCAGGAACACACTTTGATCCGAAGTGTGTGGAGGTCTTCTTAGAAGCAGAGCAAGAAGTTCGAAGAGTACAGAGGAAATATCAAGACTAGAATAAGTGTGGAGGCTTTTTCCATATGAGAAGCAAATGGATTTCTAACGTGATACTTTCGATCTCAATAATTGCATGCATGTTATCTCCGATGGTGGCGTATGCAACAGAGGAGAACACAGACGATTTGCAGGCGGAAGTGTCGGGGGACGCTAGAGCGAATGCAAACAAGGGCGGTGGATATGCGGTCAGTGGTCAGTTGGCAGAGATCGGATATTCCATGCAGATATACGATGAAAGCAATGGTCTTCCTACGTCTGACGCGAATTGTGTCCTGTCAGATAGTAAGGGTTATATGTGGATTGGTGGATATGCCGGCATCTTTCGATACGATGGCATATCCTTTGAACGACTGCCTTCTACCGAAGGTCTGACTAGTGGCAGAAGTCTGTTTGAAGACAGTAAGGGGAGAATCTGGGTCGGAACTAATGATAATGGTATTGTGGTCATTGATGGTGACAAGCAGACCCATATCACATACAAGGATGGCCTGAAGTCATCCACCATTCGTACCTTTGTGGAGGATGATGCGGGAAGAATATTTGCGGGAACCTCTATGGGAGTTTGCCTCATTTCTGATGATTATCAGATTACAAACTTTACGGATGCTACCTTAAAGGATGCCTATGTCCTTCATATGGTAAAGGCAAATAATGGGTATATTCTGGGCGTTACCAAGAATGGCGTGTTATTCCGAATCAAAGATGGCTGGTACGAATCCTGTATTGCCGGTGATAACCTGGGAATTGGTGCTATCACTGCGGTTTGTCCGGACCCAGAGAATCCGGAGTTTATGTACCTCGGTAATGACGAGGGCAAAGTATATTACGGGGAATACGGGGATTATCAAACTAAGATGAAGGAGATTGACGTATCTCCTGCCATTAGCGTAAATTGGATGACCTATGCTTGCGGGCGCATATGGGTGGTGTCCGATGATACTGTGGGATATTTGGATGACCAAAAGGAGTACGTAAATCTTTCCAATCTTCCGCTTACCAGTGGAATTGAAATGTTGGTGGAGGATTATCAGGGGAATCTGTGGATGGCATCCAGCCGACAGGGCGTTGCCAAAGTAGTAGCCAATAACTTCCATTTTCTTTCAGAGCAGGCAGGCTTGGAAGAGCAAGTTGTAAATACAACATGCCTGTATAATGGAAAACTCTATATTGGTACGGATCATGGTCTTCAGATCATCGATGAAAACCAGCAAGGATATACGGATGAGTTGACGGAGTATTTGGCTGAAACCCGTATTCGATGCATCCGAAGAGATGGTGCGGGAAATCTGTGGATTGCATGCTACAACAACGGAAAAGGTTTAACGAGATATTCGTCGGACGGTAGTATCTATAGCTTTACAGAAGAGAATGGTTTTATAACCAATTCTGTACGTTGCGTATATCCTATGTCAGATGGTTCTGTTATTGTAGGCACCAATAATGGTGCAGCAGTCATTAAGGGGGATCAGGTGATTCGGACCTATGGTCGTAGAGAGGGTATGGCGAACCTGGTTTGTCTTAGCGTAGAAGAAGGTCCGAATGGGGATATCATCATTGGAACCGATGGTGGTGGAATGTATGTAGCCAGCGGAAATGAATTCCGCCATTATGGACGAGGAGATGGTATGACCTCAGACGTATTGATGCGTAGTTATTGGGATGAGACCCGAGGCATCTATTGGCTGGTTACATCTAACTCACTGCAATATCTCAAAGATGGGTTGGTGTACGAGATTAAGACCTTCCCTTATGCAGATATTTTTGATGTATGTTTTGATAATCACGACAATTTGTGGGTGATTTCCGCTTATGGATTGATTTGCCTCAAGGCAGATGATGTTTTGAATAAATCCGATTATAGCTACCAGGTCTATGACGGACGGTGTGGTTTGACGTCTGAGGCTACGGCCAATTCCTACATTGAAAAAGATGATGAAGGAAACATTTATCTGGCAGAACGATTGGGCGTTGATAAGGTTAATATTAATAATTTCTTCCAGCAGAATAATGAGATTCGAATTGGGTTAAAGAACATTACCTGCAGTACCGGAGAAATCGTACCCCGCGAAGATGGGGTATACGAGATTCCATCGGATGCCGGTCGTATCCAGATTCATGCAAGTGTACTGAATTATTCTCTGTCGAACCCGACGATTCATATTTTCCTTGAAGGGGATGAAGAATCCGGCATCGAGGTAAATCAGAGAAACATTACGGCTTTGGAGTACACCAACTTGCCTTATGGCAATTATACGTTGCATGTACAGATCGTAGATGAGGCAACTCGGGAAGTTTATAAGGATTCAACCTTTGCCATTGATAAGCGTCCGCGTGTTATGGAGTTATTTGTGGTAAAGCTGCTGCTGTTAGCACTGTTGGCTTTGGTGGGCGGCTTAATTGTATGGCGTATTATGAGTGGAACGGTTATCCGTCGTCAATACAGGGAAATTGCGGCTGCAAAGGAAGAAGCAGATCGTGCAAATAGTGCCAAGTCTCGATTCCTGGCGAATATGTCCCATGAGATTCGAACACCAATTAACACCATTCTCGGAATGAATGAGATGATATTACGAGAGGATCCAACGGGAGTGCCTAAGCCATATTTCCTTGCCATGATGAATTACTCCATCGATATTCGACAGGCATCAGAAGCCTTGCTTGGATTGATTAACGATATCTTGGATTTGTCCAAAATCGAATCCGGCAAGATGCACCTTGTAGAGCAGGAGTATGATCCGGCAGAACAGATTCGCGGCATGATTAAGATGATTCGGGTGCGTAGCGACCAGAAGGATTTGAACTTTGACGTGGATGTAGACGAGAATCTTCCTCGCCGATTGTACGGTGATAGTGGCAAGATTAAGCAGGTGGTGCTGAATCTGTTGACCAACGCAGTAAAGTACACCAAGGAAGGTGGATTCACCTTGACGGTGAAAGTGTTGGAGAAGAGTCAGGAACGTTGCCGTGTGCTGTTTTCGGTGAAGGATACCGGAATCGGCGTTCGTCCGGAGGATATGGACAAATTGTTCTCTGCCTTTGAGCGACTGGATGAGAATAAAAACAGCGGCATTCAGGGAACCGGTTTGGGATTGGATATTTCCCGTCAGTTCGCGGAATTAATGAACGGCAAATTGACTTGCGATAGTGTCTATGGCGAAGGTTCAGACTTTCAGTTTGTTATAGAGCAAAAGATTATAGATGCGGCTCCAATTGGTGTGTTCGATGAAGATGAGGAGCCGATGGCCAAGGGACCATACGTTCCAAAGTTTGTAGCACCGGATGCAGCTGTATTGGTGGTAGATGATAATCCGATGAATCTGACGGTTATCAAGAATCTTTTGGCTGCAACCAAAGTATTTGTTTCTACTGCAACCTCCGGGGAAGAGTGCTTGAATAAACTAAAGGAAGGTAGCTTTGATGTGATTCTGTTAGATCACATGATGCCGGGAATGGATGGAATAGAAACCTTAGAAAAGATTCGAGAACGATATAAAGATTTACCGGTTTATGCCCTTACTGCAAATCTTGAATCGGATGGAGGAGAATTCTATAAGTCCAAAGGTTTTAATGGATACTTGTCCAAGCCGATTGATTCGGAGACCTTGGAGCTTACAATTCTTAAGCATCTTCCGGAGGAGAGTGTTATGATTCCGCAGGATGTTTCGGCTGGGAAGTCTATGGAATTGCCGCCGGAATACGATTGGGTACGGGCAATTGAGGGTATTGATCCAGAAGAAGGAATCAAAAACAGCGGTGGAGTAGATACCTATATTTACAGCTTGGGATTGTTCCACGATACTATCGAATCAAATGCTGCGGTGATTGAAAAGGCATGGAAAGATGGAGATATCAAGCTGTTTACCACCAAGGTACATGCACTTAAGAGTTCAGCGCGTATTATTGGTGAGATTAACTTGTCGAAGTTGTCGTTGGAATTAGAGGAAGCTGGTAAGAAGGGGGATAAAGCTTTCATCGATGCGAATGCGCAGAATCTGTTGGATTTGTATCGATCATATTTGGAGATATTTAAAAGAATTGCAGGCTCTAAGGAAGTGGAGCAACTGGGTGTAGAACGTCATGCAATTCCGAAAGAAGCTCTGGAAGATGCGGTTGTTGCACTGAAAGAATTAGTTCCGGCCATGGATTATGATGGCGTAGAGATGGTGTTGCAGGAAACCCAAAATTATCGGTTAGAAAAGGAAGATGCCGAGTGGTTCAGTGAGATGGAAAAGGCTTTACGCGTTATCGATTGGGATCACATGGAAGAACTGTTAGGAGCTAGAAAGAAATGATGGAATTCTTGAGACATTTTCAATTGAGCGTGGAATTGTTCCTTGCTGGTGGAAGTGGAGTCCTGATATTACTGACATTTTTTACCGAAACTATGTCAAAGGGAAGAAAACGGGCAATGATTCTGCTGGAATTAGCGGGAATGCTACTGCTGATTTTTGACCGCTTAGCTTACTTGTACCATGGTGCTCCGGGGGAGGAAGGGTATTGGCTGGTACGCATTTGCAATTTCTTCACTTTCTTCTTTACGTTGACGGTGGTACATGCGTTCAATCTTTATCTAATGGATTTGTATCGGACGCCGGATAAGCTTGGCAGAATACCCAAAGCGCTGTTGGCGAATGAAGTAATGTATTTCTGCGGCTTTACGATGTTGACGATTTCTCAGTTTACCGGATGGTATTACACATTTAATGCGCAAAATGAGTATCAGCGGGGACCTCTATTCTTGCTATGTTATTTATTCCCGGTCCTTATGACCGTCAGTGAGATTGTGGTGATGCTGATTTATCGGGACTGCCTCACCAGGCAGGAATTCATACCGGCATTTTTGTTTGGTTCCATTCCGCTTTTGGCTTCGATATTGCAGATATTCCTGTACGGATTATCGCTAACCAACATTGCGTTACAGGGCATGGTTGTGCTTTTGTATTTCTTCGAAATCAAGAATCTGAATGCGTTGGATGAAAAGCGACGTAAGGCAGAGGAAGCAAACACAGCCAAGTCCCGATTCCTGATTAACATCTCTCATGAGTTGCGTACGCCGATTAATACCATTATGGGTATGGATGAGATGATTCTTCGTGCTGATGCATCGGAAGTGCCACAGGATTATCATCAGGAGGTGACGAGGTATGCAAAGGATATTGCTGTTGCTTCGGATACCCTGTTGTCACTGGTAAATGATATCTTGGATATTTCTCAAATCGAATCCGGAAATATGTATCTGGGTGAGAAAGAGTATAACTTGAAGGAACTGCTACAGGAGTTGTCCTCGCTTACAAGAGCCAAATGCCAGGACAAGGATTTGGGATTTGGAATTCATGTCGATGGAAAACTCCCGGAGGTTTTGTTTGGAGATTCCGATAAGATACATCGCATCGTGCAGACATTTCTGAATAATAGTATCAAGTATACGGAAGAAGGTCAGATTGATTTCTATGTAACAATGGAGCAGCGTAAGCAGGATGAGGTGACCATTAAATTTGCTGTAGAAGATACCGGAGTTGGCCTAAAACAGGAGACTATCAATCAGATGTTTGCCGCCTTTGAGGATTTGGATCATGCCCATACTTCCAACCTGGCGGGGACCGGCCTGGGGCTGGATATTGCAAAACACTTTTCGGATATGATGGGCGGTAAAATTGGATGTACCAGTAATTATGGCCGAGGAAGTGTCTTTAGCTTTGTTGTGACTCAGCGCGCGGTTGATTCTGTAGAAATTGGAGATTTTACAGAGCAAGAGTCAGAAATCTCTACCGGAGCCTATGTTCCGCGATTCATCGCACCGGATATCAGTATCCTGGCAGTGGATGATAATGCCATGAACCTGGCAGTCATTCAGGGATTGCTGGCGGCAACCAAGATGTATGTGGTTACTTCAGAATCCGGCGAGGATTGCCTGGAAAAGATGGAGGAGGGCCACTATGATTTGGTGCTCCTAGATCATATGATGCCGGGAATGGATGGTTTGGAAACTGTGGCAAAGATTCGGGAGCATGGATGGAAGGTTCCGGTTATTGCACTGACGGCCAACTATATTTCCAATGGTGATGACTATTATACATCCAGAGGCTTTGATGGCTATCTGCCGAAGCCGGTGGATGGCGAGACATTAGAAAAAGTCATCCGCCAATTTTTGCCGGATGAAGTGGTTATGGATGCGGATGAAGCGGAACTTTCGCCGGAGGCTGCCTTGGGAGAGGAATATGGATGGTTGTACGACGTGGATGGAATCTCGGTAGAGGATGGTATGCGATATTCTGGTGGAGCGTCAGGTTTTGTTACATCCATTCAGTTATTCTATGACACCATTAAAGAGCATGCGGCGGTGATTCAGAAAGCCTATGACGAAGGCGATTTGAAGTTCTTTACAGTAAAGGTTCATGCACTAAAAAGTTCGGCTCGTATCATTGGAGCGGCTGAATTATCAGAACAGGCGAAGCTGTTGGAAGATGCCGGCAAGAAGGGTGATTTGGAGTACATTGGAGCCCATGCCAAAGAAATGTTGGATCTGTATTTGTCTTACGAAGAAAAGCTACATCAATTGGTCAAAGAAGAATCTGACGAAGGAAAGGAGTTGATTCCAAGTACAGAGTTAGAGGATGCCTATGGCGCGCTGAAAGAGTTGGCGGCGCAGATGGACTATGATGCAATAGAGATGGTGCTTGGAACCGTTAAGGAATACCGGCTTCCGAAAGAAGATGCCGCATTATTCCGAGAGTTGGAAAAGGCATGGAAAACTTTTGATTGGGATCGAATGGAAGAAATATTACAGGAGAAGTAAATGGGTACGACAGAAAATGGAATCATGATACTTGGGGAAAAGGAAACGTTCATTATTCGTGTTCTGCTTAACAAACTGGCAGATGCAGGAATCGACGCGTACTTTGTGCCCTTGGATGTGGAGCAGATTAATGTGTTTTGGAAGACGACATCGTTGGTGACGTTTTACATGGAAGGCGAAGAAGAACTTCCCAAGGATGTTCGGGCGTATCTGGCAGATCACATGTGTGACGACGACAAGCAGTTAATGCTGATTGGAGAGCCGCGAGGGACAGAAAAAGTTAAGGAACAGTTGCCGGGTGAGTTGATTTATAAAGTGTTGCCGCGCCCATTGGACTATGAGGAATACATCTACAATGTGAACCAGTATCAAAAGAAAATGGGTACCGGAGAATTAAAAAAGAGTATTCTGATTATCGATGATGATCCGAACTACATGAGTTTGGTGCGGGAGTGGTTGCATGATAGTTACAAAGTATCTATGGCAACTTCCGGTATGCGAGGTATCAAATGGTTGGGCAGCAACAGGGCAGATTTAATTCTTCTTGATTATGAAATGCCGGTAACAGATGGTCCTCAGGTGTTGGAAATGTTACGTGCAGACGAAGATACCAAAGATATTCCGGTAATTTTTCTGACGGGTAAGGATGATAAAGAAAGCGTTATGGCGGTTGTGTCCTTGAAGCCGGAAGGATATTTCCTAAAGACGATTGGTAAAGAAGATTTGTTGAACAAGTTAAAAGTATTCTTTTTATTCAAAGAAGAATAAAAGGAACCCCCGTGGTAATGTACCATGGGGGTTGTTTGCTATAGGATGGCAATAATATGTAAATCACTTACGGTATTCAAGTCTAAAACATTGCCATCATCGAACTGCACCATCGGACGCGCTAATGCACGAAGGATCCGCCATGACTAAGTTCCATGGATTAAAGAACTTCTCCTTCCCGAAGCAGGCCTTCGAGGAAGTAGCCGAAGCTCTCAAGACTTCTTCCGACCATAACGGCAGAGACTTCATGG
>JAILCW010000134.1 GCA_024690265.1 Lachnospiraceae bacterium
CCTGCAATAAGCTTGTGATCCCCTTCCCCTCTTATATTGTTATTATCTCTGGAAACGCATATGGTTTCCATCGTTGGACTTCTTTTCAATCTTAGGCTCTGGCTTCTTCTCATAAAGTGCAGACATGCTATTAGCCATCTTGTCCTTGCACTTATCGCAGAATCGTCCAGTACGGATTGATGCTCCACAGCTCTCACAGGATAACGTAATGTCAGAATCAGCGGAAAACTCCAAACGTTCCTCACGAACCCACTGTTGCAACTGCTGCGTCGTAGTATCGCAAGCATCTGCAATCTCCTTGATTCCCTGCTTCGGATTCTCTCGGATGTACTCCTTAACCTCGTAGAACTTCTTCTCTAGCTCATCCTTGCACGCAGGACAAATCACTGGTCCGCTCATGTAATTGAACAATCGCTTACAACTTCTACAAGCCTTAACCTCCATACGTTCATACCTCCTCTAATATCCACGTCCAATGCATCCATATAAGCAATATACTTCCTCGGCGCCCGAGTCCAGCAAAAGCTTTGCTATCGCATCTACCGTTGCTCCGGTGGTGTAGATATCATCAATAATCAGAACTTTCTTAAATTTTACACCATTTTTTCTTATATTAAAAGCGTTTTTCAAGTTTTTACGGCGTTTCTCGGGGGTCAACTCTTTTAGTGGCAATGTATCTACCCGTCTTTCCACCAATGGCTCTACCGGGATTCCCGTTTTATTGCTTAATTCCCGAGCCAAAACCTCCGCCTGATTGTATCCTCTTTTCCGAAGCTTCTTGGGGTGAACAGGCACCGGCACAATCACCTCCGGCCTCATGTGTCGCAGCCAATCCTCGTGTTGTTCCAGCGCCACACGAATAATCGTCTTGGCATACTCCCTTCGATTACCATATTTCAGACGATACATTCCATCCTTCATAGGTCCCTCATAAGAGAACACGCCTCTCCCCTGATTGTAATGATGCGGTAAACGAAGACAATCCCGGCAATACTCCGCTTCCTCTATAAGTATCTGCTTGCCGCATTTTCTACACAACGGTTCTACAACAGGATGAATATTCTCTTTGCACTTATTGCAAAACCCACTTTTACGATTTTCTTCTGACAGCACTTCATCACACCCCACGCAACGCGGTGGGAACAGCAAATCCAGTGTCGCCTCTTTCCAAATGCTATACTTCATGGCTCCCATCATACCAAGGCTAGAGCTTCATTACGATAGCCATTTCTAAAATTTTTATGAATAATTGGCCCAAAAATTACGAAAAAATAAACTCCTTTTTCAGCTATTTCACATGGCCCCCTTGGTTGACTTATTACCATTGGGTGGCTAAAATCTATTGTGACTTATTGCAAGTCATGGAGGATTTATTATATGAAGAATCGATTGACTCGTTTCCTCTCCTTCGGATTAATTGCCGGTATGGCACTTGGCAGTGTCTCCTGCGGCAAGACTTCATCCAAGGCGGAAACACCAGAGCCGGAAGAAGAAAGCGATTCCACCGTATATCAGGTTGGCATCATTTCTTCCGAAGACAATACATATTACAATACCATGCAAGCCGGATTTGTTGATGCCCTAAAGGACACCATTGGCGAGGAGCACCTGGAGTTTTCCAGTGCATACATCGATGAGGAGCATAACGGAGAAAGCATTTGTAAGGACTACTTGTCCAAGAATGTGAATCTCATCTATGCCAATGGCCGTAGCGCTTTGACCTCTGCATCGATTGCAACCATGGAGACTCCTATTGTTGCTACCGGCATTCACGATTTTCAGACCACGCTCCATATTATTAGCGATGGTGCTTGGGATCGTCATACCGGACGTAACGTTACCGGTATTACTGCTTTCCCTGCTATGGCAGAGCAGTTATCCCTTTTGATTGAGGCGACTCCTCAGTTGAATGCTGTTGGACTTCTCTATATAGCTGGTGATACTGATGCAATTTATCAGAACGAATTGCTCGAGCGTTATCTCAACCAGGCAGGTATTCCTTGGAAGGAGTATGAAGTGACGCTTGATTCCAATGAAGCTTCCACGGATGAAGAAGCTTCCTCCGAAGAGGAAGAGGTTGTAGAAGAAACCGAAGTAAAGCATGATTCCGTAATTACGCCGATGGACATTGTCAAAGCCTCCGGCAAAGAAGGCGCCAATACCAATATTACTTCCATTGGTCAGACCAGTATTATTTCCGGATTGCTTTCACATGACAGCGTACGAACCCCTCGGGTTTCCACCCGTTGGAACGCATACCGCGAGAGTAGCCTACGCACCGTTGCCAAGAGCATCCTTTCCGTTCTTTCCAAAGAAGATTGTGATGAGGAGACTTTAACCGAGGCTTTTCCGGATTACAGCGAAGACTTGATTACATACCTTATGGAGAATCGCGAAGAGCTCACAGAAGATGACTTAACAGCCAAGTTAGTATCCGAGAGTTCCTCTTACTTAACAAGTGAGGATGAAGCTCCTACCATTACCGAGATTGTTACTCAGGCTGCCACCGAATGCAGTGTGTTCTACTTTTCCGCAGGCAGTTCTCTGGTCAAAGATATTGAAGAGATTACTACCATCGCTCACGAGAATGGAGTATCCACCGTTGCCGGCGACAACGAAATCGGCGCTTACACCTTGGTTGATTTTTATTATGATCCTTACGACATGGGTTACCGTGCCGGCAAGCAGGCACAGCGCATATTGGTAAACGGCGAGGATCCTGCCGACATTAAGGTTGGACTTCCAACAGATTCCGATTACGTGAAGCTCTACAATGCATCCGTTGCAGAGCTCTTCCAGATGAACTTCCCGAAGTCCTTCTCAGAATTCCACGAATACTTAGAGACCTATGTACCAGGTTCCAACACCAGACGAGCTACCACCGCTGAGGCCGAGTAAACTATACGCGGCCGTGGGCACTACATATTCTCCCGCGTGGTCGCT
>JAILCW010000153.1 GCA_024690265.1 Lachnospiraceae bacterium
AGCCAAAAAAATGTATCTCTTATAAAATACTCTATCACCAATATACTTATTTTTAATCCTCGAAAACATATTGTCCCTCCATTTAGTCTAAATCATCTCAAATGTATTACGAGTATTCTATCACAGGGCCTATGGAATCGCTACATCTTCTATGTAAAAAGCGCCCCAACCGCCCCTGGCGCCCCCATCCTGACCCGGCCTCCCCACGGCGCCGCCCTCCCGGCCCTCCGCCCTGGCCCTCCCGTGGCGCTTACTTGTCTGGAGCCAATCCTATTTCTTGTGTCCCCAAACGCCCATCCCAATCATGTGTCCTTTAGACGCTTTTACTATTCGAAGGTCGTGTTTGTCTACCCCGCTGACACTTTAACTCATTTCTATGACTGCGTAATAATTGACGTATTTTTTTGATTCCAGTTCCGTTCGCTAAGAAAAATATACAAAGCATGTTTCGCTGATTGGGGGTCGCGATAAAGGACGAGTCCATTCGCCTCTATCGCTTTCGGCGCCGTCCATGGCGCCTCAATCCCCAATCGGGCGCAAAACATGCTTTTATTTTTCTATGCTCACTCCAAGTCACAAAAAAATAGTCAATCATTCGCAGTCATTATATCTAGGCTATATCTGTGTCAGTGGGGGACAAACAGGGACGATAGAATTGTAAAACGTTCTAAAGAACACATGAATTCAAAGGGATGGGCGTGGGACACTTAGAAATACATTGGCGGAGGACCGTAAGCGCCACGGGAGGGCCAGGGCGGAGGGCCGGGATGGCGGCGCTGCGAGGTAGCCAGGAGTGTAATAAAAAAGCGCCAGGATGTTGGTCCTGACGCTTGGTGTTTGGAATTATTGTTTCGTTGCCTTTAGCTCTTCGATTTTGCCGAGGATCATCTTCTCGTTGTAGGCAAAAAAGAGGCAAGCTCCTACGAAGCAGGTGATAAAAGCGATGAGTGCCGTGGTACGGTAGCTCTGCTTGGTGCCTGCAATTGTTACGGAAGTGAATACTACCATTGCGATGGCCTGTCCCATCTTGAATGCAAAGGTACGCGCTGCAAAGAACATACCGCTTCGATCTTCACCGGTTTCAAGTCTGGTAAGCTCGGAAACATCAGCAACGCAAGCCTGTGGCAGGATGCCAAGGATAGCCATTGGGATAGCTGCAGTCACAGCGATGATGAATCCCCAGTGTAAGCCCTGTCCGCAAAGAGTGGTAATCATGAAGACACCACTGTAGCAGAAGAATCCAATGATGATAAGAAGCTTCTTGCCAATCTTTTTGGCTAATACATTAACAAAAGGATATAAGCAAACACTGATGAAAGTCATGGTTGCTGTCAGGACGAAAGTCCAGGTATCCTCGATTTCCATCAGCTGAGTCTCATAGAAGGCCAAGCCAGTCTGGAATAAGGTTAATGCAAAGAAGTAGATAACATCACTGGCAACAAAGCGACGGAACTGTCCGTTGGAGAAGGTCTTCACAAGGGACTGGAATGGTTTGGTATCACTTGGCTTGCTGTCGATGTAATCACGCTCCTTGATATAGAAGGCCGGAATTAACATGTTAATGCAAGCGAGGGTAGCCATGATGGCTACGGCCATGCGGATGCCGCCTGTCTGTCCAAAGGTCGGGATCAATGCACCTGCAACGTTCGGAAGCAGGAAGGAAATGCTCTGACCTACAATAAAGGTAAAAGAAATGTAGGTAGAAACATTGATACGATGCTCCTGGGTATCACCTAACTCTGCGATTAACGCATTGTATGGCGTACAAAACATGGTCATAAACAAGTAGAACACCATCAACAAGATGAATAAGGACGTATCGTTGAAGGCAATACTAGATGTCTGCGGAATGGTAAACAAGCCAATGGTGCACAGAGCAAAAGGAACCGCCATGGCACGCATAAAAGGAATGCGTCGTCCGCCCTTATAATTTGAACGATCAGACCATCCTGCAATCAAAGGATCGGTAATAGCATCAAAGATACGACCGGCTGCCAAGACCAGACCAAATAAGGTCAGCTTGAACAGAATCGGATTCTGGGTCACTCCGGAAGCAAAAATACCGGTCAAAGGATTCTGCTCCGAAGGAGTACCGGTGTAGTAATACACCATCCAGTTGGAAACCACGCCAGACAGAAGACTCCATCCAAACTGTCCCATGGCAAAAATCCAGAGTAACTTGTTCGTAATTGGTTTCAGTGTTTTATTCATAATATTTTCCCCTCATATAATATTACTTTTGGCTTGCGAAATGTAACTCTCGTAAGCCCTCTACTTCCTCGCAAACTTTCTGCAAGGAGCAGCTACCGCAATCCATCACCACGTTCTTGAAGATGTGATCGATGGTTCCGGTAATTGCTTCGAACTGCTTGGCATGTTCCCCTAATGCCTTGTAGTCAAAGCTTGGATCCGTTATAAAAATCAACTTGACTGCATCGATGTTAGGATTCTCGTGATAACGGTCTAGGAACAATCGTCCTACTTCTGCGAATCCCAGACCATCATCTAGCGCACTCTTGGCTACACGTACCGGCTCTCTTCCGTTGGAAGCAGAGATACGTGTCATATAGCCTCTCGGATCGATGTGATATCGTACATACTCAATCTTGCGAATGGCATTATAGAGTGTATTGCCGTCTCCCATTTCGTCCTGCTTCACACGAACAATGGCAATGCGTGCATAAGGTTGATCACTACGAATCTCCGGCAGGTCCGGTCCTATCAAAAGCACCTGGTCCTCCGGTACAAAATCGGTGTCTGCCGTCACAGCCATTCCACTAACGGCAGCAGCAGTTCCTCCGCCCAATTCATAAGCCATATCTGCTCGAAGGATGAGGTTGTGATCACCTACATCCTCCCAAGCAACATCGGATACATCCAGGCTACGGATGGCATCCTGTGGTAATTCATTTAGCAATTCGGAAATTGCACTATCATATAACTTCATTAGATCTTACGGTTTCTCTTAATCTTATCGTAATGCTTGGCCAACAAAGGCTCTACAGCAGCCATCATCTTCATATCCAGGTTAAAGAAATAAACAACCATAGATAACACGAAGAGAATTAACAATACGATTGCAATAATCAATAAAACTTTTAACATAGTATCCTCCGTTCCAGGGATTAACGGTTACCCTTCTGACGTGCGTACTCAGCAGCACCAAGTGCACCCATAAGCTGTGGATCGATTGGAAGGTCAATGACCTTGAGCTTCAATACCTGTTCGATTGCAGCCTTCAGGCCTGCATTCTTGGCACATCCGCCGGTCAAAGTGATCTGGTCAACTGCGCCGGCCTTCTTGGACATTACGAAACAACGCTTAGCAACGGATAATTCAATACCTGCTGCAATTTCGTCCATCGCCTTACCCTCACCAACAAGAGAAATAACTTCGGACTCTGCGAATACGGTACACTGAGAGGTAATCGGAATCACATTCTTAGCCTTCAGAGACAGATTGGAGAAATCATCCAAGCTCATCTCGAATGCACGAGCCATAGCCTCAAAGAAGCGACCGGTACCTGCTGCACATTTATCATTCATCGCAAAATTCAGTACCGTTCCATCGGTATCAACAGCGATACCCTTAACGTCCTGACCACCAATATCGATGATTGCCTTAACACTTGGGTCTGCTACGTGAACACCCATAGCGTGGCAACTAATCTCGGAAATATTCTCATCTGCAAATGGAACCTTGTTACGTCCGTAACCGGTACCAACCAAATATGCCAGGTCCTCAGCAGAGTTCAACTCCGGAACCTGTGCGACTGCTTCTTTTAATGCTTCTTCTGCAGATAATACTGCATTGATTCTACTTCTTAAGGTGACATCAGCTACCATCTTGCCGTTCTCATCAATGATAACGCACTTGGTGTAGGTAGATCCTGAATCACAACCACCAAAATATTTCATTTTATTTCTCCAATCTATATTTACCAAAGGTTTGTATCGTCATAATCCTCTAAAGACGGATCTAACGGCTCTTCACGAAGAACGGAGCGCATATAACGGTTAACGTCCTGTCGCAGGTTCTTACGCGGGATTACACGTGGATCATACAAGTCGTGGTTAACCCATACCAACTTGATACCATGCTCTCTAGCCTGCTGCTCGAACATACCATGCATACCATCTAATGCCTTACATGCAATATGCTCCCACAGGATAACCATATCCGCATTGAACTCCTCACAGTATCTCCACAAATCATCCAAGAGAACTTCATATCCACCGTGGGTACGGTTACGCATAATCATGTTCTCATACTGATGTGCCATATCGTAGATGGCTTGTTCCTTGTCATCCTCAGAAATCGGGTCCAAGGAAACCATGGTTAACATATCGAACATTGGCAAAATACCCCAGCAGTTCATAAGCCATGCAACGAAGTCGGTGTAGAACTGAGACTGAACGCCCCAAACAATGGCACGATGACGATATTCCTTTGCCAGCATGTTCTTGCGCTGATATGCTTCTGTTGCCCACTTGGTAATCTTCTTGTCTAACTCTGCAAATGCAGGAACCTTACCTGCGATTGCCATGTACTCGGTCTCACGGTACAGAAGAATGTTGTTACCAACTACCTGTGGGTAATCGGTCTTGGTTAACTCTAACCACTCACTACATTCACGTGCGCCGATGTTAATGCGCTTCGCACATTCGAAGTAGTAATCCCAATCGAACTTCTCGCCGGTCTGTTCTTCGATAAATGCGATAGCGTTACGTACTTCCTGCGCTGCATAATCCTGAACACCTGGCTCTGTATGGCGAAGTGGAGTTGCCAACTGATGCACCGGGATACCATTACGCTCAAGGGCGCGGGAAATAACTCCGTTACCCATTAGGGAGCCATCACAAGTGGTGTTACACTGAACTGCACACTTACCAAAGATTGGCATATCGCCGTCGATGCAGATACCAGCCTCAGAAGCAGGCATCGGGCAAACATCACCCGGCATACCGCATTCCTGAACCACATCCAGGTAATGAGTCATAGCGTCACCCTTAAGCAATACGCATACATAACAGCTTGCTGTCTCCCAGCTTAAGCCCTCCAAGTTCGGGAAACCACACATAATGTTGGTCATCTCGTTCTCATCCATAAGGACTACGTTCTTGGACTTATCCGGCTTGGCACCGAGATTCTGGTCCATGGAAAAAATCTTAGTCAAAAGCTTGGCAACGTCGCTTGCTACCAGGTCATACTCTTCACGGCAGATACGAAGCTGTGTACCACGAAGTCCCATGGTATGCTTATCGATCATCATCGGTACTGCCAAATAATTCAACATCCAACGATAGCGGAAGAATCCCTTCACGTTCTTGGGATGGAACAACATGAACTTACCAAGCATACCCATGATGCCCAACCATCTGGTGTAATCATAAAAGGTATCCTTGATGCCTCTCCATTCACGATGCTTAAAGACTTTCTTGTCTCCGCCATATAACTCTCCTAATTTGGAGCTTCCAACTGCTTTACCCATTACCTTGCACCTCCCTGGATTTTCTTAATCTCGATACTCTCCACGAAGGCCTGTACACGGGTTCTGATCTGTCCGGAATTACCAACCGCATACGGACGGTCAATGGTAAGAACCGGATAACCAAACTCCTCACGAAGTACATGACTTCCTACCATGCGCTCATAAGCCCATGGATCACAGAACTTCATCTGCTCATAGATGATACCGTCTGCCTTGTACTCCTTGGCAATCTCGTTGACATATTCACGACGACGATTCATCTTCGGAGTGTCCATATGACGTGGGCACATGCAGCTCATCATGTAATGACGGCAAATCTGTGTCAGTGCATCCTCTTCGTCATTCAAGATAATCTCTTCACGTCCCGGCAAGGAACCATAGCAGAAGCGGTCTGCACATACATAAGCACCGGAGTCCTCAATCAACTTGATCATGTCGATATCATCAATTTCGGAACCAACCACTGCGACCCGGGCACGGAACTTATTCTTCTCATCCGGCACACGGTTGCGAACCTCTTCCAAGGTCTCCTCTAACTTGTCCATCAACAAATCATGCGGGCACACATAGGTGCACATGGTAATGATGTGGAACTCGTATCCGGTGATACGAGGATTGTCTTCCTTACGGAAGTTACCAAGCTCAGTAATAATACGGCACATCTTATTGTGACGCTTAACAGACTCGCGAAGAGCCTCGTCACTGATGTCAATGCCAAACTTCTCATGAAGCGGCTCTAAGATTTTCTCTCTACACTGTCCAATATAAAGATTCAATCCGTTGTCGTCCGCCTTCATTGGCACTTCCAGGTACTTGTAGAAGAAGTGCTCCTTGTCGTTAATCTTTAACAGTTCCATGTTCTCAACACAACGATTGATCATGGTACATCCGTCCGGAGCCATGAGACAGTCCAAGAACTGATAACCGCCCTCAATTGCACGCTCCAATAACGCTCTACTGTACTCGCAGAGGAAACTTGTTAAGTAATAAGTTCCCATCTCCATGGACCCGGTACGAGGGGCACGGAGGCGAACCGTAAAAGCATTACCCAGATTCATCAGAACCTCTGGCATCTGATAACAAACGCTACCTACACAGATACGGCCGTCTTCCTGGGCCTTGCGTACCAGCTCGTTATCAGCATCCATCAAAAGGTTCTCAAAGTAGATTAGATGCTTTAGATCCTTCATTTTACATACTCCCTATATAACATTTCATACATTTATTTAAGAAAGGACACCCATCTTCACAAGTGCTCCGCGAAGTCCCTCCACAATCGGTGCTTCTGTCGGAATATAGAAAACAGATTCTCCCTTTAAATCACGTTCGGTAAGATTGGCATCTGCCGGAATCCATCCCAGCAACGGAATGTCTCCCAAATCCATGTACTGTAATACATCCTCGGATGGTACACGGTTTACAATAACGCCGGCCTTGTCATACATCACAAGATTGTCTGCCACATTCTTGATGGTCTTAACAACATCGCACCCCTTCTTGGATGAATCGGTAATCATAACAAGGTGCGTTACCTTCTCCATCACGCGGCGGTTAATCTGCTCGATTCCGGCCTCGCCATCAATAACGATGTAATCGAAGTTATCTGCGATGGTGGCAATTACCTCCTTCAGGTAGGTGTTAATCTTGCAGTAGCAACCTGCTGCTTCCGGACGTCCAATGGCAATAAAAGAGAAGCCATCCATCTCTTCCATGGCATCGAAGATACGATAACGCGCTTCTCCCAGTACTTCAACGGTTGCCTTGGTATCTCCACTCTCTGCTGCTTCTACGGCTTCACGTCGAATATCATCCAATGTTAACTTCGGCTCTACACCAAGTGCAGTGGATAATCCAACTGCCGGATCCGCATCGATTGCCAGAATCTTCTTGTCCGGATAGGCTTCTACAAGCAATTTGACCATTACAGATGCCAATGATGTTTTTCCAACACCACCCTTACCTGCAACAGCCAAAACAATAGGTTTTTTCTCCATTTTTATTAAGTTTTCCTTCCCTCTGATACTTCTCAACGTGCGATGAATTATCTACGCACGTTGAAAATATTTTACCACAAAACTCCTTTCAAAAAAATCGTTTTTCCACTTTTTCGACACTCTGTCCAAAAAGCCTCATTTAATATGAGCATATTGCACAGAAGGACTCATGCGCCCGCCTTCAAGCCCCCCTGACGCCATATTTTGCTGAGGCTTTCGGCGTGTCAAGGGTGCCAAGAACTATTGTTTTCATCTACCTTGGCACCTAATTTAAGAATCTTTAAGAACTCGGGACAGCTGATTAGGTGCTAAGAGCTGCAGATATAGTACACCTTGGCACCCATTATCCCAGTAGATTGGCCAAAATCCTACTGATAACTCATTCAAAATCAATGAATTGAGCTGTTTGTCGGTGCTAAGATTACTCATTTACCAGCATCTTGGCACCTTTTTCCTTGTTCCGAAGCTCTAAAGGTTCAGAATAGGGGGGTAAGATTAAGGCTAGAAGCTAGCCTTGGCACCTTCTGCGTTTGCTGGACGACAGGACAGGCCCTTTAGAGTTCTTATAGCGTCCAAGCGAAGGATTATTCTACCTTTAATTTTGCCGTTTTGGACGAAGACCCTCTGGAAAACATCTGTCGTCTTCGTCCAAAAGCGTAACATCTTGGCATGTAGGAATAGCAAAAAGAAGCGGTTCTAGCGTCCAAAAGCTGATTTATGGACGCTATGAACACTGAACTATGGCCATCCTTGCGTCCACAAACTAAGTAGATCACCAACTATCAAGCCCCCTTGTTGATAAAAGTAGCTGAGGTCTGCGGGGAGTCAAGGGCGTAGCCGCTTGCGGTGCATCGCACCCTTGACGCTTCCACAGCCTCAGCAGATAATCCTCAAGAAGGGGGCTTGATTGCTGGAAGTATCGCCTACCAATAAAAAAACACTCAGCAAAGCTGAGTGCTTTTCGTCTCTATATAACCACGAGTTCTCCGGCATAGTTCGTGGCCAAGGCTTCGCGAACTTCGTCGGGACTCAGTTCTAGTGATAACAACCACATCAGCTTGGTAACCAGTGCCTCTGTGGTGATGTTGCTCATGCTGATGATTCCAGCACCCATGGCCAATCGTCCTACTTCGTAGATGGACATATCCGTCTTGCCGTAGAAGCACTGGGTCTTGCAGACCACAATCATTCCTTCTTCCACCAGTTTCTGTAGCTTGTTTAAAAATTCCGTCTTGCGGTTTGGAATACCACCGCTTCCAAAGCCTTCGATGACCAAGGCCTGATAAGAACCGCCATGGAAGAAATCACAGATATCACTGCGAATACCCGGCACCAGTTTTAGCAAAAACGTCTTGCCGGTAATGGGATGGAAGTCCACACTCTTGCGGGCTGTCATCAGATTCTTGATGCGCTTTTTGTACCAGTGCATCTCGCCCTTACGATAATATCCCACATCCTTGCCATATAAGGTATGAAAGGCTGCCAGTCGATCTGCAGAAACCTTGCTGGTGTGGCATCCTAGCATCACATGGTTGGCGAAGGCAATCATCACCAATGGTTCCGGTGCCGTAGCTGCCGCCTCGATGGCACAGGTGATGTTGCGAATGGCGTCGGTGCCCTCTGCATGGATTGGCTTCTGACTACCGGTAAGTACCACCGGAAGATGGAAATCCAACAACATATAACTTAAGGCCGATGCCGTATAGGCCATAGTATCTGTTCCGTGAAGGATGACCACGCCACAGCAGCCTTCACCATGGGCATGGATAGACTCTACCAGCACATTCCAGTCGCTGGGACGCATATTGCTACTATCAATCTGGAAGGGCTCGGATATGACAAAATCATAGGTATCCGTATATCCTAACTCTGCCAGCATGGTAGCTGCATGTACGGTAGGCTTCAATCCATCGCCGCTGTCGCTACTTGCAATGGTTCCTCCGGTTGTAATAAATAGAATCTTTTTCTTCATGGTTTTACGGTGCGGTAACCGCGTACTCCTCTCCGTCCACCGTGATGGTTGTTACATCCGGCAGTGCACTAAAGATTCCCTCATCTACATAATTAAACTTCTCCGGTTCTTCCCCACGGTTCAGCATCTCAATCATGGCCGCCACACGTGGCCCGTGCATCGGATTACACTCACCGATGCATGCGATCTTGCCCTCTCTGGCATACTGAAGCGCTTCTTCATTGATGCCGTCAAAGGACAACACCATAATCTCCCCATTTGCAATATCCTTGCCTGCCACTAAGCCTGCTGCCTCAATGGCTTTGATGGCACCAATGGCTTCGTTGTCATTCTCGCAGTACACTACGTTGATGTTATCGTATTCACGGAGCAGAGATGCCATAACTTCGCGGCCCTTCTCCTGGGTAAAATCCGCATCTCGAAGTGCCACAACATCCCAACCGTA
Organism: Lachnospiraceae bacterium; assembly: GCA_024690265.1. Taxonomy (GTDB): domain Bacteria; phylum Bacillota; class Clostridia; order Lachnospirales; family Lachnospiraceae; genus XBD2001. Next base: position 9,903 of record JAILCW010000153.1, read on the forward strand.
TTCCATGGCTACCTCGTTCAATCCTCTGGAACGACCAAGCTGCGCGGTGGAACCAATGGTTCCCTGCAAATCAACGATATGCAAATCCTCGTCAGAAATCTCATTGGCCACGGTATATTCATGTAACCACTGGCACACCTTGATTCCTTCCAATTCGAAATCAGAACCTACCCAACACTGATAGAGGGACTTGTCCGACACATCTACCAAGCGGTCCACCAGAATCACCGGAATGTTAGCGTCCTTGGCCTCCTCTAACACCGAATCCCAACCGGATTCCGTCACAGGAGCCAGAACGATATAGTCCACATCCTGCTGGATAAAAGTTCGAATAGCTGTAATCTGATTGGTCTGCTTTTGCTGACCATCATTGAAAATCAGACCGTAACCATTCTCCTCCGAGAATGCATCCTTCATGGACTGGGTATTGGCACTACGCCAATCAGATTCTGCTCCCAATTGAGAAAAGCCAACCAGGATGTTATCCGTTGCCACTTCTTCCGTTTCAGTTGTATTTTCCGTAACAGAGCTACTGCTCTCGCAGCCGGATAATACCAGCACGGAGAGCAGCAGACATGTCATCATTTTGTATTTTTTCATAGAGTTCTTACGCTGTCTTCAAGGCTTTCTTCTTTTTAGCCATAATAACACTCTGGATTAAAAGGAACAAGCACAGCATACCTGCGATAGTGATGCCTGTCCACCAAGCCTGATCGAATCCTGCAGAGGAAACGATGTTCTGAATGGTGCTCAAGGAAAGTACACCAAACAGGGTTCCTATAATGTTACCAACACCACCGGTCAACATGGTTCCACCGATGATGGAAGATGCAATCGCGTTCATTTCCATACCCATTGCATGGCTGGCAGCACCACTTCCTACATGAAGGAAGTATACATATCCGCCAAGGCCTGCCATCAGTGAGCAAAGCAAGTGAGATAAGAACTTGGTACGCTTTACATTAATACCAAGCATCAATGCACTTTGCTTGTTGCCACCAACTGCGTAGAAGCTACGGCCCAGCTTGGTCCAGCGAAGTAAAACAAACAACAGGATGACTACCAGGATTGCAACGATAACACCGATTTCAACATAAGCCGGTACGTAGATGCCCTTTTTGTTGTAAGAGCCCAATCCCGGAACATTGATTCTGGTCAACTTCAAAGCAGTAAATGCCTCATTGGTAACGTTGAATGGTGCGGTATTAACGATGGTTGTCATACCTCTTGCAAAGAACATACCTGCAAGGGATACGATGAATGGCTGGATATCCAAGTACGCAACCAAAAAGCCCTGTACCAAGCCGTATGCGAGACCGATACCAAGTGCAATGAGGATGGAGCCCAAGATGCTTCCATCGTGATAATCCAAGTATACTGCGCAACACATGGATACCAATGCAACCACACCACCGACGGAAATATCGATTCCACCGGTAATCATAACCAAACTCATACCGCAGGAGGTAATAATCAAC
>JAILCW010000175.1 GCA_024690265.1 Lachnospiraceae bacterium
CATCCGATGGTTTGCTTGCATCCTTATTTGGAATATTAGCTCCGAAGTGGTGGTGTGTAGGGTTATTCCCGAGTGCCGTGGTACTGGGCTTACATTACGCGCCGTTTGCCTACATTATGATTGGCGGTATTTTTCGAAATATGGACGCCAACCTGGAAGAGGCTGCGACGATTCTGGATACCCCGAAGTGGAAGATTATGTTCCGCGTAACCTTACCAATGGTGAAACCGGCCATTCTGTCTACGATTCTTTTGGTATTCGGAAGTGCCATGGGATCTTATCCGGTTCCTCACTACCTTGGACTTACAACACTTTCTACCAAGTATGTTTCTCTGAATTCCAAGTACACCGGTGAAGCAAGTATTCTTGCCATCATTATGATGATCTTCGGAATCTTAATTCTTGGAATGAACCAGTTATCTTTAAAGAGCAGAAAGAGTTATACAACGGTAACCGGCAAGTCCGGTCAGATTTCAAAAATCAACTTGGGAAAAGTCGGAAAGCACGTGATTGCAATTGTGCTGATTCTCCTTACGTTTATTACCAGTATTTTCCCAATTATCTCCTTTGCGATTGAGACATTTTTGCCGAATCCGGGAGATTACAGTTTCCTCTATAATCACGATGCCAGCATGCTGACAACCAAATGGTGGATCTCCAGAAATAACGCTGACAGCGCGATGTATGGACAGCATGGAATCTTGTTCAACAAGACCATTTGGCATGCTTTTGGAGGAACAATGCTTGTTGCGATCATCTGTGCCTTGGTTGCCGGAACCATCGGTACGTTGATTGGATATGCGGTTTCCAAAAACCGTCGTAGTAAATGGGCCAACTATGTAAATAACATGGCATTCTTACCATACTTAATGCCATCCCTCGCAGTTGGTGCCGCGTACTTTATCCTATTTTCCAACGATAAGATTAATCTGTTTAACACTTATACCCTCTTGATTATCGTTGGAACGGTGAAGTACATCCCGTTCGCCAGCCGAAGTGCACTTAACTCGATGCTACAGTTAAGCGGAGAGATTGAAGAGGCCGCTATCATCCAAGACATCCCTTGGGTGAAGCGTATGGTGAACATCATTATTCCAATTCAAAAGTCATCTATCATCAGCGGATTTTTGTTGCCGTTCATGACTTGCTTAAGAGAATTGTCACTGTTCCTTCTGTTGTGTACACAGGGATTCATCCTTTCCACAACATTGGATTATTTCGACGAGATGGGCTTGTATGCCTTCTCCAGTGCAATCAACTTGATTTTGATTGTTACCATTTTGATTTTTAATACGTTGATTAACAAGATTACCGGAGCAAGCCTGGATGAAGGTATCGGTGGTTGATAGAAAGGGAAAACGTTATGCCAGAGATTAAATTAACAGATGTGACCAAACGATGGGGCAAGTTCTATGCCGTTGATCATTTGGACTTAGATATTGAAGATAACGCATTTATCACTCTTTTGGGACCGAGTGGATGCGGAAAAACAACGACACTACGTATGATTGCCGGATTAGAGACGCCAACCAGCGGACGTATCACCATCGGTGATCAGGTGGTATTTGACAGTGCGCAGGGAATCAATGTTCCTCCGAATAAGCGTAAAGTTGGATTTTTGTTCCAGAACTACGCGCTGTGGCCGAATATGACAGTATACCAAAACATTGCGTTTGGTTTGAACAATATCAAAGAGGAAATGCCGGAATATGATATGGAGGCAAAAAAGACTGCTGCCATTCTAGCTGCCCTCTCCTCCCCTAAGGAAGTTGTCAAAAATATTGAAGATTGCCGTGATAAGACCGGTAAGCTGGATGAGAAAAAAGCGCAGTTGAAATTAATTGATGCTTTCACCCTCTCCATTTTCGGCGCAGAAGAATTGTTCAAACTGAAGTTGCAGGAGGCCGCTGATTTAACATCAGCGGCAGAGACTGCCAAGAAGAAGTATGAGCAGAAGTTGGAGTCTCTTCGCAAGAATCATCAGGATAAGGGCGAGACGTTGGATGAAGAGTTTGCTGTTTGCAAGGGCGGTGTTCGTAAGATGTCCGTACGTAAGCTTACCAAGGAAGAAGTGGATTTGTCCGTTCGTCGCGTATCTCGTATCGTTAAGATCGGTATGTTCATGGATCGTTATCCGGCAGAGTTGTCCGGTGGACAGCAGCAGCGTGTTGCTATTGCAAGAACGCTTGCTCCGGAGCCGCAGGTTCTTTTCATGGATGAGCCTCTATCGAACTTAGACGCGAAGCTTCGTCTGGAGATGCGCTATGAGTTGCAGAGACTGCATCTGGAAACCGGTAGTACCTTTGTTTATGTTACCCATGACCAGATGGAGGCGATGACATTGGCTACCAAGATTTGTTTGATTAACAACGGAGTACTCCAGCAGTATGATGCCCCGTTGGATGTATATAATCGCCCGAATAATTTGTTTGTTGCAGACTTCGTGGGTAATCCTTCCATCAATTTTGTGGAGGCTAAGGGTAGCCAGAATGCAGATGGTACAGTTGCGCTTACTGTTTTCGATCATCATAAAGTGCGTTTTACACCAAACGAGGCTGTGGATTTGGCAGAGTGGGCTGCGAAGCGTGATATGGATGCAGCGGCGTTAAAGGCAGCATATGAGACACGGCTTCTGAACAAGAAGGAAGTGGAAAAAGGCAACAAGGATGAGGTGTTCCGTTATCACATCAGTAAGGTGGTAGAGGATGATTACAGTATTCCGGAAGAAGTAGTTCTTACGAATGAAGATATGGTGCTCGGATTACGTCCGGAAACCATCGAAATCTGCGAAGACGGTAAGATGCGCGGAACTATTTACGGAGCGATGCCTACCGGTATGGAGAGCACGGTAAAAATTGCGGTGGATAATTATCTTTTGACCGGTGTAGTATTTGGAAGTACTTTGTTCCAGATTGGCGAGGAAGTTCGCTTCAACATAAAAGGACGAGATGTCCTATTATTTGATCGTATTTCCGGTAAATGCGTTGCTGCAGGAAGTGTTACGGTAGAGTAAAAGGGACTCAAGAGAAAGATGAACACAATTCACCGCCTAGGGTGTTGTATTTAATTTTGCTCACGTTATAATAAAGATAAGAAAAGGGATTTGGTTTTCTTATTCCGTGGATTTTGTTTCGTTATTGTTTTGTTTGTCAGCCGGGATTCGTGGTTGTTTCCAGCTGAGGAGGGAGGCAATTATGTTACTGTTTATTCGTC
>JAILCW010000159.1 GCA_024690265.1 Lachnospiraceae bacterium
AAAGCAAATCCCTCAATCTTGGCGTAGGTTCCCATACCGCTCATCATATCTGCACCAAGGGAATTGATGCTACTCTGAATCAACACGTTGGAAATAGCAATAATGGAATTCTGCAATCCCGATGGCAATCCATTGTAGAGAATGCGTCGCAGGCTCTTTGGATCAATTCCAATCTCACCAAGATGCACTGTAACCTCGCCACCGGAAAATACCAGTCGACGAAGACACAAACATGCGGACAACAGGGAGGAAATAGCTGTTGCCAATCCGGCACCACCGGCACCCATTCCGAGCACAACGATGAACACCAAATCCATAACCACATTGGTGATACTGGAAATAATAAGGAAATACAACGGATGCTTGGAATCTCCGGAAGCCTGAAGTATACCAACGAAGGTGTTGTACATAACCACACCTACTGCACCATAGAAAAAGTTCCGGAAATACGCCACGGAATCCGGCATTACGTTCTCTGGTGTATGCATCATGCGAAGCATCCACGGCGTTGCAATGACACCAAAAATCATCAGGAATAATCCTGCAATCAATCCAATAGCTACTGTGGTATGTACCGCCTTACGGGTACGCTCTAACTCTCTTGCCCCAAGAAAATGAGCAATGACAACACCGGCGCCGGCAGATACACCCTGGAAGAATCCAATCATCAGGAATATGAGGTTGCCGGCAGAGGATACTGCCGCAAGAGCAGTGCTTCCCAGAAAGTTACCTACAATCAGGGAATCTGCAGTGTTATATAGTTGCTGAAAAAAATTCCCCAGCATCAGTGGCAATGCAAAAGCCACAATACGCTTAGCCGGAGAACCGGTAATCATTAAATTTTTGTCTTGCATGTAAAAAAACTCTCTAAACTAAATAAGGGTTGTAACGTTTCTCATCCCCAATGGTTGTTGCATCATTATGCCCCGGAAGCACAAAGGTATCCTCCGGCAACGTCAACAACTTCTCACGTACCCCTCGCACTAAGTCGGACATACTTCCGCCTGGGAAGTCGGTTCGCCCTACCGAACCACAGAACAGGGAATCTCCGGAGAATAACAGCTTCTCTTCTGCGAAGTAAAAGCAACATCCTCCCGGAGTGTGTCCCGGTGTAAATAAAAGCTCAAAAGCAAATCCGGCCAACTCTACCCGCTCATGATCCTGCAAATAAATATCCGCAGAATAAGTGCTAGGTACTCCCGTAAAGTCTCCGGAAAGATTCAAGCGCACGCTTTCCAAGGTCTCCTGCTCGCCCTCATAGGTGTACACCGGCAGGAAGAACTCCGACAGCTCCTCTTTTAAAGGAGCGATACCATCTGCATGATCGAAGTGACCATGAGTAAGCAAGATGCCCACCGGAGTATAGCCCTTGTCCCGGATGAACTTCGCCAGATGCGGTGCACCAGCGCCGGGATCTACAATGAGTATCTCCTTGGTGGTGTTATTTATTAGAAAATAGCAGTTGGTTTGCACTGGACCAACCACATAGGTCTCAATAGAAAAATCTACCATACGAACTCCTTGCATAGATAAGTTAAGCGTCCTAATACCCTAGGACGCTTAGCCTGTAGAACGTTCAATATCGATTACACTCTCAACCTGACGAATCTTCTCAACCAAAGAGTCTAACTCGCCACGGCTCTTAACGCCAAAGGATACATCGATGGTTGCGATGCCCTGCTTACTGGTGCGAGAATGAATGGATTGAATGTCGATGTTACGCTCGGTAAAAATCTTGGAAATGTCTACCAACAAACCGGTTCGGTTATTGCCGAAGATATGAATCTCGGCAGCAAACAAGCTTCCACTCTTCTGCTCTAAGAACTCCGGCTGCCACTCCGCTTCAATCAAGCGCGGCTTCTCGAATTCCGGTAGGTTAATAATGTTAATACAGTCGGTTCGATGGATGGATACTCCTCGACCACGTGTTACAAATCCAACAATCTCATCTCCCGGCACCGGGTTGCAGCACTTGGAGAATCGAACAGAAATATCATAGAGTCCTTTAACTACAATGCCATGCTTGGACTTGATGACACGATCCGGATGATCCTTGTTCACGTCCGAATCACCATCACCAATCTTCAAGACATCCTCATCAGTAATCTGGATTGGATGATCCTTGCGGAAGGCATCATACATACGGTTGATAACCTGACCCTCCTTAAGGGAGCCCTGTCCAACAGCAGCAAGCAGATTCTCCCAGTCATGGAAGCCGTACTTGCGGATAACTACATTCTGATACTCCGGCTTGTTAATCTCGCCCAGATTGAATCCTTTGTTCTTGCAGGATTCGATGAGAAGCTCTCGACCACGGTTCACGTTGTCTTCCTTGCTGATGCTTCTAAACCACTGGTTAATCTTGTTCTTGGCCTGGGTAGACTTAACAATCTTGAGCCAGTCCTGGCTTGGTCCCTTGGAGTTCTGGGACGTAATAATATCAATTCGGTCACCGTTCTGAATCACGTAATCGATTGGCACCAAACGTCCGTTGACTTTTGCACCAACCATCTTATTACCAACGGCAGAGTGAATGCTATAGGCAAAATCAATCGGTGTGGAACCATTCGGCAGGTTCTTCACATCACCGGTTGGGGTAAAGCAAAATACCGTATCACCAAAGAGGTTCAAGTCATCTTTTAATAAGCTGACAAACTCTCTGTTATCGGACATATCCCGCTGCCACTCCAGAATCTGACGAAGCCAGGAAAGCTTGGCCTCTTCACCGGATACCGTAGCACCCTCGCCACCTTCCTTGTACTTCCAGTGAGCAGCAATACCGTACTCAGAGGTACGATGCATCTCGTAAGTACGAATCTGAATCTCAAAGGGAACACCTGTCGGTCCAATCAATGTGGTATGCAAAGACTGATACATGTTCGGCTTAGGCATAGCGATGTAGTCCTTGAAACGTCCCGGAATCGGGGTGTACATCTCATGGATAACACCAAGGGCCGCATAGCAGTCCTTCACATCCTTAACTATGATACGGATGGCAAACAAGTCATAAATCTGGTCCAAGGTCTTATGCTGGTTCACCATCTTCTTGTAAATACTGAAAAAGTGCTTGGCACGACCATAAATCTCTGCCTCAATACCGGCATCCTCGATATGATCACGCACTTCATCAATTAATTCCTGAACATAGGTATCACGCTGCTCCTTGCGCTGAGCAATCTTCTCCACCAGATCATAATAAGCATCCGGCTCCAAATACTTCAGCGCCAAATCATCCAGCTCAATCTTAACGCGGGAAATACCCAGTCTCTGTGCCAATGGAGAGTAAATCTCCATGGTCTCACGGGCCTTCTCAATCTGCTTCTCCGGGCGCATGTATTTCAACGTGCGCATGTTGTGCAGACGATCGGCCAACTTAATAATGATAACGCGGATATCCTTGGCCATAGCCAAAAACATCTTACGCAAGTTCTCAGCCTGGACCTCAACCTTGTCCGCATCATAGGACAACTGGCCCAACTTGGTAACGCCATCTACCAACAGCGCAACTTCTTCGGAGAACTCCTCGGCAATCTCATCCTTGCTCATGACGGTATCCTCTACCACATCATGCAACAAGCCTGCTGCAATGGTCTCCTTATCCATCTCAAGGTCCGCCAAAATAATGGCTACACACAGCGGATGAATGATGTAAGGCTCACCGGATTTGCGCACCTGGTCCTTGTGGGCGTCCTTAGCAATCTGGTATGCCTTCTCAATCATGGATAAATCGTCACTGGGGTGATACTTGCGGATGCGAGCGAACAATTCCTCATGCAACTGTTCCTCGTCTACGAAATCGTGAGTAGAGATGACGGCGCGATTCGGCTTACTGATTCTTGCTTCCAGTTGTTCAAATTCTTTGGATGTTAAATCTGCCAAAACCGTCACCTCCTCTCTCACAAAAAGATATACACATCAAAGTGGGGTGCAAAACCCCGCAGTCGTCTAATTTTCCATTAATTATAATGATTCCATTGCGCAAAATCAATACGCATATGTCCAAACATCTTCATCATTTTGCCCCGTGGATTGTTGCTTTTGAAAGCCTAGGTGCTTCATCAAGGCAACGGACGCCGTGTTTTTCGGATTGACGCGACAGATAATGTGCTGTTTTTCAAGGTTTTCGTGGGTATAGTCCATGATGGCCCGGCACACTTCCGTGGCGTATCCCTGCCCCTGGGCCCAGGTTGCAATAACATACCCCATTTCTACCGTATCCTCGGGCAATTCTCCCTTGGATTCCACGCCGACGCGGCCAATGAGCTTGCCTGTAGACTTTTCAAACACCAGCCACATGCCATACTCGTAGAAGCCGTAGATGTACTTGATGTAGTTCTTCTGGTATTCCAGCTCCTCTTCATAGGGAAACAGTGGCTCCACAAACTCTGTGATTCCCTCACCGGCATATAGCTCATACAAATCCGCCATGTCCGATAGGGCCAGCTCCCGCACCCTAAGGCGCGATGTTTCCAGGATTTCCATCGGGATTCCGTAAAAACGATGATGCACTCTGGTGAGATACGCATCATCGATACCCTCATAATCCAGAAGAATCTCATCGCAGGAGAGTCCCACATTCTGTGGATCATAGCCAATCACCGGAACATTATTGGCAATGCAGTCGTCGATTTCCTGCTGGGTGTCGCAGACATATACATCTATGTCCGGTTCCACGTGATACTGCTTTTTCATAGTAACCTCGAATGAATATGACCTGGAACCACTCACTGCTCCAGGTCATTATATTAATGCTTCTTGTGATAAATACGGATGGTATCGTCTTCCCATTCTGCCGGGAGAGCGATGTCACCTTCAAACACCGTTGTGGCCGGGCCGGTCATAAAGACTTCGTCCGCCTCGCGGTCATATTCGATAAAAAGATTGCCGCCCCGCAACTGCAGTTCCACCTTGTCCTCGGTATAGTCATTGAGGACTGCTGCCACTGCGGTTGCACAGGCGCCGGTTCCGCAAGCAAGTGTCTCACCACTGCCTCGCTCCCACACGCGCATGCGAATGTGCTCACGATCTAACAGGTTACAGAACTCGGTGTTGGTACGCTTCGGGAAAATCACATGATTCTCGAACTTAGGTCCCAACTCTTCCAAATCCAGCTGGCGTACATCTTCGTTCATAAAAATAACGCAATGGGGGTTGCCCATGGATACACAGGTAACCTGATAAATGGTTCCGTCAATCTCCATTGGCTCATCCACCATCTGAAGTTCCGGGAAAGTCACCGGTACCTTGGCTGCGTTAAGCTCCGGGCGTCCCATATTGACACGAACTGTAGCCACCTGACCGTTCTCTACATGAAGCTCTAAAGTCTTGATTCCGGCAAGCGTCTCAATGGTAACGGTGGTCTTGTCCGTCAAACCATGGTCGTACACGTATTTGCCAACGCATCGAATGCCGTTGCCACACATCTCGCTACGGCTGCCATCTGCATTGTACATGGCCATCTCAAAGTCTGCTACCTTAGATGGGTTAATGAGAATCAATCCATCTGAACCGATTCCAAAATGACGGTCGCTGACAAAAATCGCTGCCTGCTCCGGATTCTCTAATGGTTCCTTGGTGCAATCTACATATACATAGTCATTGCCAATTCCCTGCATCTTCGTAAACTTCATGTCTATCACCTCGCTGCTTATTCATAGAAAAATGTTCGTACGGTCTCGTAATTCAATGTTCCCCCAAACAAATCCAGCGCGCTTCCGATGGTCAGGTTAATCCTTCCACCTCCGAATTGCTTAACGTCCAAAATATCATCGTAGCCACCGACGCCTCCGGCATAAGTCACCGGAATGCCGTTGTACTCTGCAAGGATACTCAGCAACTCCTCGTCTACACCAGCCTGCTGCCCCTCTACGTCTGCTGCGTGAATCAAAAACTCATCGCAGTAAGCACTGAGCCGCTCTAAGAGCTCCGGTGCCACCTGCTCCTTGGTGTAGTTCTGCCAACGATCCGTAACAATATAGTAGTTGTTATGCTTCTTCTTACAACTTAAGTCCAGAACAATATGTTCCTTGCCAACTGCGGCCACCAGCTTCTCAAGGTTGTCGTAGTTAATCTCTCCATCCTTGAACACATAAGAGGTCACAATGACATGGCTTGCTCCTGCTTCTAGGAACTCTGCTGCATTCTCCGCGGTAATACCGCCTCCTACCTGCAATCCCCCAGGGAATGCACGAAGGGCGGACAATGCCTGTGCTCTGGTTGCTTCATAATACGGCGAATCCTTCTTGTTCAGAAGAATCACATGTCCGCCATACAATCCTTCGTCCCGATAGAAGTTGGCAAAAAAATCAGCCCCTCTCTCCGAGACAAAGTTCTCCGCGGCTGCGTCGCCGTCATCTTCTAAGGTTGCTCCAACAATCTGCTTGACCTTTCCGTTATGGATGTCAATACACGGTCGAAATTCCATAAAATCCCCTTTACTTATTAATAATGGTATACAGCCTCATTCTATCACAGCATGTGTATAAAAAAAAGCCAGCACAATGGTATGCGCTGGCTTCTTTGCCTATTATTCATCTACAGAGTAGTTCGGAGCTTCCTTGGTGATGTGAATATCGTGAGGATGTGACTCCTTCAGGGAAGCTGCAGAAATCTTAACGAACTTCGCACGCTCATGCAATTCCTCGATGGTTGGGCAACCGCAGTAACCCATACCGGAACGGATACCACCGATGAGCTGGAATACAACGTCCTCTAAGGAACCCTTGTAAGCAACACGGCCTTCGACACCTTCCGGAACCAGCTTCTTGGCACCTTCCTGGAAGTAACGATCCTTGGAACCATTCTCCATAGCTGCGATGGAGCCCATGCCACGGTATACCTTGTACTTACGTCCCTGATATAATTCGTAATCACCAGGAGCCTCATCGCATCCTGCGAACATACTTCCCATCATGCAAACATTACCACCGGCAGCAAGCGCCTTGGTCATGTCTCCGGAGTACTTGATACCACCATCAGCGATAACCGGAATACCATACTCCTTGGCTACATTGTAGCAATCAACGATTGCTGTAATCTGAGGAACACCGATACCTGCAACTACACGGGTAGTACAGATAGAACCAGGTCCGATACCAACCTTAACAGCGTCCGCACCAGCCTCAATCAAAGCCTTAGCAGCCTCACCGGTAGCGATGTTACCAGCGATAACCTGAAGGTCAGGATATGCAGCCTTCACCTTCTTTACAGCCTCGATGATGTTCTTGGAATGTCCGTGTGCGGAATCCAATACGATAACATCAACCTTAGCCTTAACTAAAGCCTCAACACGCTCCATCATGTTGCCGGTAATACCAACGCCGGCACCACAAAGCAAACGTCCCTGATCGTCCTTGGCAGACAATGGGTACTTGATCTGCTTCTCAATATCCTTGATGGTAATCAAACCACGAAGGTAGCCATTCTCATCAACGATTGGCAACTTCTCCTTGCGGGCCTGACCCAAAATCTTCTTAGCTTCATCTAAAGTAATGCCTACCGGTGCCGTAATCAGATTCTCAGAAGTCATAACTTCCTTAATCTTACGGGTATAATCCTCTTCGAACTTCAGATCACGGTTGGTAATGATACCTACCAACTTGCCATCTTCGGTAATCGGTACACCGGAAATACGGAACTTAGCCATCAGGTTATCCGCATCCTGAAGGGTATGCTCCGGAGAAAGTGAAAATGGATCGGTGATAACACCGTTCTCAGAACGCTTAACCTTGTCAACCTCCTCAGCCTGAGCCTCGATTGACATGTTCTTATGAATAATACCAATTCCACCCTGACGAGCCATTGCAATTGCCATACGGTGCTCTGTAACCGTATCCATTGCGGCACTCATCATTGGGATGTTCAAATGAATCTTCTTCGTTAACTGGGTTCCTAAATCAATAAGATTTGGGGTTACTTCAGAGTACTGAGGTACCAGTAATACGTCATCAAATGTAATTCCATCGCCAATAAAACTTGCCATGTTTTCCTCACTTTCTTTCCTACGAGTTTTACAATATTTAATTAAGAAGTTTAGCAAAAAAAGTGTATGCCGTCAACGGACAGCACACACTTTTTTCACCTGTCTTATAAGTACTTAAATCTTGGTAAAAATAGCAGTCTCCTCGTCCAACTCCTGAGCGATTCTCTGGTTCTCATCCATACGCTTGGAAATGGTATCCATATCGTATACCAGGTTCTGCGTGCTCTCAGCAGCGGAGGATACACCCTTTACACCATCCTCGATGGCAGTGGTAATGCTATTGATGGACTCTGCGATTTCATTGAAGGTATCCTTGAATCCTTCGGTCTTGTCCGTAAAGTCCGTCATAACAGATTCAATGTAATCTGCGTTCTGACGATACTTCTCACCATCCTCAACGAAACGCTGGAACTCCGGCAGAATGGAATTCTGCATGTAAGCAACTAAGTCGTTGGCGTTGTCGGATAAGTTATGTACAGCATTTACAACAACGGAGTTGATCTCCTGAATGTTGCTTGCAGTCTGACGGCTGTTTTCTGCCAAGGTTCCAATCTCACCTGCAACCACTGCGAATCCACGTCCGGCCTCACCGGCACGAGCAGCTTCAATGGATGCATTCAGAGACAAGAGGTTGGTCTGGCTGGCGATATTCATAATATCGTCCGTCAGAGAATTGACCTGATCTACGCTCTGGCTATCACTGATGGCCTGATTCAGGGATTCTAGAATCTGCTGAACCTTATCATTGGTCTCATCCATGGTGGTCTTCGCATTCTGTTCCATGACGTCTGCATGTTCCTTCATGGTCTTGGAGTAGTCATTGATCTGGCGGCTCTTCTCAGCCATCTCGTCTACCTCCACACGAACTGCCTCTGTGTTGTTGTTAATCACACCGGCACTATTGGCCACTTCCTGCATGGTGGCAGACAACTCCTCTGTCAATGCAGACAAGTCGGATGCACTGCTGTTGGATGTCTGTACACTGCCCATAACGTCGGTTACTACCTGATCCATGGCAGTGGAGTTGTTGGTAATAATGGTAAAAATATCCTGCAAACGTGCAATAAATGTATTGATACCGGTACTCAGTGCTCCAATCTCATCGTGTGACTCCACCGGAATACGTCTGGTCAAGTCACCCTCACGGTTATTGATGCTGGAAATGATATCCTGCAACTCTGCCTCTGCACGTACCACCGGTTTGATAATATAACGGTATACCATGTAGATTGCGAAAATCACAGCTAACACACTGATGACTACTACCACAATACTTGCAATCACTGCAATGGTATAGGCAGTCGCTAGTTCCTTTTTCCCATTCTCTGCTGCATTCTCAATCTCAGCAATGAGGGCATCGGTATCCTGGTTCAACTGTGCAGAACTCTCAGCCACCGGACCATTGGCAGTCTGATATGCGTCCTTAGTCTTCTGGTTCGCACTCTGAGCCAACAGAATCATGACAGAATCCTTGAAGGTCTGATAATCCGTCGTCAGGGACTCGAAGCTTGCCTGGGCGCTCTTCGGAATCGTAGCACCGTACGTTTCCATTGCTATCTCTAAATCTTTTTCCTCTTCCTCAATCTGTGCAATCACAGATGTCATAGTTTCAAAGTCCGTTGCCACAATGTGTGACAATGCCAAGGTATGAATGTCCTTGGACTTCTGCGCGATGGCATCCAATTCCGTAATGGATGTCATGTACTCATTTGCAATGGTAGAAGCGGTACGATTTACTCGGCCTAAGCTCACCATCGCCATAACGTTCGATAAAATAGAAACCACGCCTAATAAAAGGACGGGAATCATAATCATTGCACGAATACTTCTTTTCTTTTCCATTCCGCAATCCTCCTATTCTGCTTTCTTCTCTTCCGAAGATTCCTCTTCTGTCTCCTCAGTGGTCTCTTCTGTGGTTTCTTCTGTGGTTTCTTCTGTAGTCTCTTCTGTGGTTTCTTCTGTAGTCTCTTCTGCAGTTTCTTCTGCAGTTTCTCCCGCTGTTTCTTCTGTTACTTCTTCTGTTACTTCTTCTGTTCCTTCCTCGGCTGATTCTGCATCACCGGTAGACTCCTCGCCGGTAATACCCTTCACCAACTCGTTCAACAACGTCTGATAGTCACCGCCGCCCTGTGCCATTGCGGTACCGAATGCAGTTGCTGCATCCCAATAAGTTCCGCCTACACGCTGGAGGCTGGAGTAGGGAGCCTGTGCCTGCAATGCCTGAATAGCCTTGGACTGTGCCACCTCTCCGGAACCAGAAGCATTCATGTTGGAAGGTCCCTGACCTCTCATATTGAATCGCAGGGTCTGATTCTGCTCGTTGGTCATCCAATCTGCAAAAACAGCTGCCCACTTCGCATTGGTAGAATAGGAATTCACGCCTACCATCTTGTAACCTGCATAGGAAGCCATCTGCAACTGCTGGCCTGCTACCGTATAAGTTGGAAGCTTGGTTGCCGCATAGTTGTCACCCCATGCTTCCTTGATACTATTCTCATCCCAGATACCGCTGACACCGGCTACGAAGGTTCCTTCCTTAGCACCATCTGCGAATCCACCACTTGGCTCATACGCAAATGCAGGGTTGGAACCGATGGCTGCCATAGCTGCAGCAACGTCAGCACCGGTAATGGAGGTATACTTGGCATTCCAATTACAGTAAGTGGAGATTCCATCGTCGTTCAATCCGATTTCCATATCCGTGTTACCGAAGAAGGAATACATGTACCAACCGGAGGACATCTCCATGAAGACCTGCTTACCTGCTGCACCTGCTGCCGCAAGTAATCCATCCATGGTCTGGGCATCCTCATCACTGATGAATTCCTTATTATAAAACAGAAAATATCCATTATCTGCAGTCAGAGGATATGCATAGATTTTGCCATTAATGGTAGCTGCATCGCTGGCTGCCTGGAGGTTACGACTGGAAATCTCACTGCCATTCTCAATCTCCTTCAACACACCGGATGCCACAAATGCCATCAACTGGTCATCTGCAAATGTAAATACATCCGGAGCATTCAATACATCTCCTAAGATGTTATCTTTACACTCAGACTCGCTATGAGCTTCAAATGTAATATTAAAGTTCGCCTGGGAACCGTATTCGGAAACGAATCCACTGATGATCTGATTAATTAATTCTTCATCTTCTTCTGCTCCCCATACGCGAAGGGATACATCGCCAGATGGAAGCGCATCACTTTCAGCAGTGTCGTTTGCAACACTTCCATTGGAAAATTTTGCTCCACATCCCGCCAGAAGACCCATGGTCATAAGACCGGATAAAAGGACTGCTATCACCCTTTTTGTCATAATTTGTGCCTCCTTGTCATTTTACACACATACATCATTACACCACAATTTCCGATAGATTGTGTACTATTTATTTTGGCACCATTTTTTTCACTTGACAATTTACAAAAATTGCCAAAAAAAATAATCCAAAGATTTTACACTTTGGATTATTCGCTAGATTATACTCAGTTGTTGCTTTACAGCATATGTGCACGAAGTTCCTCACCGGAAAGTGGAGACAACTGTGCAGGAGCAACGTCAAATACGGTGCGTCCGCCCTTCTCGCCCTTAGCAGCCATACGTGCAACGGCACGAGCATAAGCTACCAATACGGCACCGGTAAACTCCGGATTGGAGTCCAAGTTCAAGCTGTACTCAATCACATGCTTGGTACCCTCAGAGGATACGCCGGTGTAAATTACAGAACCACCATGTGGCAATCCACTGTGATCACGCTTCATCTCTTCTGCAGTGATGAAGTGTACGGTAGTGTCATAATCAGAGAAGTAGTTCGGCATGGTCTTGATCTCGTTCTCGATACGAGCAAGATCAGCACCCTCTTCTGCTACAACGAAGCACTCACGCGTATGCTTCTCTCTGGTAGTAAGCTCTGGATTCTCACCAGCGCGAACACGCTCAAGCGCTGCAGGAACAGGAATGGTATACTGACGAGCATCTACAACACCCTCGATACGACGAACTGCATCGGAGTGACCCTGGCTAACGCCCTTGCCCCAGAAGGTATAAGCCTGACCATCCGGAAGGATGCTTGTAGCATATACACGATTCAGGGAGAACATTCCCGGATCCCATCCACAAGAAATCAGTCCAATGTGTCCGCTCTCACTTGCAGCCTTATCCACATTCGCAAAGTGCGTTGGGATGTTGGCATGGGTATCAAAAGAATCGATGACATTGTACATAGCAGCGTACTTCGGAGTCATCTCCGGAAGGTCTGTAGCGCTACCGCCACAAATAATTAATACATCAATATCTTCCTTACCGGTATCCAAATCAGCAGTAGACTTCACAGCTGCAGATGAAGTTGCAATGGTAAGGCTGGCAGGATCACGTCTGGTATAAACCGCAACCAGTTCCATATCCTCGCTCTTCTTAATGGCCGCCTCAACGCCGCGACCTAAGTTACCGTAACCTAAAATTCCTACTTTCATCTTTTTCCTTTCTATAAAAACAAAAACCAATAAAAAACTATCAAACAAGGTGATTCTAGCACATATGTATTAGTGATACAAATAAATAATTTGTATGCAATTGAAATTACCTATTTCATCTTGTTTTCCACCTCTCAAGCCCCCCTGAGTGTTATTTTGCTGAGGCTGAATAGCATATTTCGATACTAACTGAAGACAATTTGTGACCTTACATGCCATTTTCATATTATAAAGTCACAAATCTTCTCGTTCTCACGCTTGGGACGATTGTCATATGTGTCCCTGCAGGTCACTTCCATGTCATAAAGTCACAAATCAGTAAATACAAGAGTTTGGAACGAATGTCATTTGCAACGTTTGATCTACTTTGAAGGCCGTAACGTTACAATTGCCACGTTGTGGCGCCTTTGTTCCGCGCCGAATGGCGCTCGCCTGCTTGCCGTGCCCAAGGTGACTGTTATTATACAATCACAGGACAATTGCGCGCGAAGCGGCGGAGAATCCGTGCCGTAGCCGTTAGAATCGAAGCCCTTGCTGAGATTCTTCTACGGATACGTGCACTAGTCGCAGTAAGCGGAGCGACGCGTCCGAAGATTGTATAGTAACAGTCGCCAGGGCACTAGGCAAGCAGGCGACTCCCAAAAATAAAAGA
>JAILCW010000021.1 GCA_024690265.1 Lachnospiraceae bacterium
TTACCGGCCTTATCCTTGGTGAACTTACCAATACGAGGGCCGACCATGATGGCACCGATTAATGCACAGATACCACCAACCATATGAATACAGTTGGAGCCTGCGAAATCGTGGAATCCCATCTGTGCTAACCAGCCACCGCCCCAGGTCCAATGTGCTTCAATCGGATAGATTACACCGGAAATCACTGCGGAGTATACACAGTAAGATAAGAACTTGGTACGCTCTGCCATAGCACCGGATACGATGGTTGCTGTGGTTGCACAGAATACTAAGTTGAATACGAAGTTACTCCAATCGAATGCTGCATAATTTGTAAAGATATCAAAGTTTGGAAGTCCAACAAATCCTGCCAAAGCATCTTCACCAAGGAACAATCCAAAACCAATTAAGATGAACATGACAGTTCCGATACAGAAATCCATCAAGTTCTTCATCAGGATGTTACCTGCATTCTTCGCTCTGGTAAAACCAGTCTCTACCATAGCAAATCCTGCCTGCATCCAAAATACCAGCGCTGCTCCGATTAGGAACCAGACGCCAAACACGTTGTCACTCACGAAAGTCATAACTTCTTCTGTCATAACCTTTCCCTCCTCTTTTTCCTTTTCTTCTATAATGAGAAAGGCGCACACGAGATCACTCTCATGTGCGCCTTTGCACTCCCTATTTATGCTACTGTTTTAATAATTATTTACGCTCCGGCTGATAACGAACACTGTAAAGAATCTCGCCGTAGGTTGGGTATGGCCAAATATCACTCGGAACCAAGGTCTCAACCTCATCTACTACTGCACGAAGAGCATCCATATCTGCAAGAACCACATCTCTATGATACGCTGCCAACTCATGAACATCAGACATCTTCTCTTCCTTAGCAATGTCAGTATCCAACTTCTCTAAGTTCTTCTTCATACCTGCAACCAAGTCAGATACCTCCTTCAGAAGATCCTTCTCAGCAGCTGCACCCTTCGCACCAAGTGCCTGCTCCTTCTTGATGACAACATCTGCCAGACGTGCTTCATATTCGCATGCTGCACTGATGATGTTGTTCTTAACCATTGAGCTTAAGGTCAATGCTTCGATATTAATGGTCTTGTAGTAGTTCTCTAACAAGATTTCGTAACGAGCCAGAATCTCAGTCTCGGAATATACTGCGTGCTTCTCGAACACTTCCATGTTCTTCTTCTCAACAAAAGCTTCCAATGCATCAACAGTTGTCTTTAAGTTCAGAAGTCCACGCTTCTTAGCTTCCTTCAACCACTCTTCGCCATAACCATTGCCGTTGAAGACGATGCGCTTATGAGCAACAACTTCGTCATGGATCAACTTGCTAAGAGCCTTATCGAAGTCCTTGGCCTTCTCCAGCTTATCTGCATACTCACAAAGAGCCTCTGCAACGATGGTATTTAAGATAATGTTTGGTCCGGAGATGGATGCGCTAGATCCAAGGGAACGGAACTCAAACTTGTTACCGGTAAATGCGAATGGTGATGTACGGTTACGATCGGTAGTATCCTTCGGAATATGTGGAAGAACGGTAGCACCGATGGACATCAACTTCTTTTTCTTATCATGATAGTCTGTTCCATTCTCGATGGACTCTAAAACTGCTTCCAACTCATCGCCCAGGAATACAGACATGATGGCTGGTGGTGCCTCGTTTGCACCCAGACGATGGTCATTAGCAGCACTGGCCACGGACATACGTAACAGTCCCTGATACTCGTCAACTGCTTTGATAACGGCAACTAGAAACAACAGGAACTGAGCATTCTGAGATGGCGTAGCGCCCGGTTCCAAAAGATTGATGCCGGTATCGGTTGAAATGGACCAGTTATTATGTTTACCGGAGCCGTTAACACCTGCGAAAGGCTTCTCATGCAACAGACATACCATATGGTGACGTCCTGCAACGGTCTTCATAAGCTCCATGGTCAGCTGATTGTGATCGGTAGCAATGTTGGTGGTAGAGAATACCGGTGCCAACTCGTGCTGAGCCGGGGCTACCTCGTTGTGCTCGGTCTTTGCTAAGATACCAAGCTTCCAAAGCTCTTCATCCAATTCCTTCATGTAAGCCTTTACACGTGGCTTAATCATACCGAAGTAATGATCATCCATTTCCTGTCCCTTGGATGGCTTTGCTCCAAAAAGGGTACGTCCGGTATAGATTAAGTCCGGACGACGCTTGTATACGTCACAGTCAATCAGGAAGTACTCCTGCTCTGGACCAACAGTTGTGATGACATGCTTAGATGTCTCATCACCGAATAAACGTAAAATACGAAGTGCCTGCTTATCCAATGCCTGCATGGAACGAAGAAGTGGAGTCTTCTTATCCAATGCTTCTCCGGTGTAGGAGCAGAATGCCGTTGGAATGCAGAGAGTGTCATCTTTAATAAATGCATAGCTGGTAGGATCCCATGCTGTATAACCTCTTGCTTCGAAGGTTGCACGAAGTCCACCGGATGGGAAAGAAGATGCATCCGGCTCGCCCTTTACAAGTTCCTTACCGGAGAACTCCATCATTACTTTTCCGCCTGGTTCCGGAGAGATGAATCCATCATGCTTCTCAGCGGTGATACCGGTCATTGGCTGGAACCAATGAGTAAAATGTGTTGCGCCATTCTCGATGGCCCAACCCTTCATAGCTTCTGCCACAACATTAGCTACATCAAGCTCCAGTGGCAATCCTTCGTCGATGGTCTTGTGAAGTGCCTTGTATGCGTCCTTTGGCAAACGAGCCTTCATGACTTCATCGTTAAATACCATACTTCCAAAAATCTTAGGTACATCCATTGTGTTTTCCTCTCTTTCTTATCTTTAACATCCGCTCTGTCCGTAGTTTACAAGTACTCTTGCGGATGGATCATTGACGTTACAGTTTTCCCAATTCTTATTTGGCATCCAATAATCAACCACCATGTGGGCTTGATTTGGATAATACTTTTCAAATAACTCACGATACAGCAAAGACTCTTTGGTAAAAGGTCTTGCGTAATCGTACTGCTCACATCGCTGTCGGAAGACCTCGTCGGTATAGTAGGACTCTGCAAATTCCTTGATGTAGTCCACCATGGAATGCCCCACCGCATCAGAGAAGGCTGCCTTCTCTCGGAAGAGAATGTCATCCGGCAAATAATTCAGGCCTTCGAATGCATGACGCAACAGGTATTTGCCCTTGTTGTATACATTCATTTTTTTCTCCGGCGGAATCCGCATCACGTAATCCACGAAGTCCAAATCTCCGAATGGGACTCTTGCTTCTAAGGAGTGAACCGAGATGCAACGGTCTGCACGAAGTACGTCGTACATATATAATTCTCTAAGGCGCTTCTCCGCTTCCTTCTGGAACTCCTCCGCATTCGGTGCAAAGTCCGTGTACTTGTAACCGAAAATCTCATCCGATATCTCACCGGTAAGCAGTACGCGGATATCGGTCTGTTCGTGAATGGCCTTACACACCAAGTACATTCCGACGCTTGCGCGAATGGTGGTAATATCATAGGTTCCAAGAGAAGCAATGACTTCTTCTAAGCTATCCAACACGATTTGCTTATTAATAATGACTTCGTGATGATTGCTTCCAATGTAATCTGCAACTTCCTTGGCGTATTTCAAATCGATGGCATCCTCGCTCATTCCAATGGCAAAGGTCTCAATTGGTTTACCAAGATACTTGGTTGCGATGGCACATACCAAAGAGCTATCCAAGCCGCCGCTTAAGAGGAAGCCTACCGGTGTATCTGCATCCAATCGCTTCTCTACGCCGGCGATGAGTTTGGTTCGAATGTTTTCACATACCGTTTCCAAATCATCGGATACGTATGGTTTGCGCTCTGCTAAGTTTTGATAGCTTACGAATTCACCGTCGATATAGTAATGTCCCGGAGGGAATGGGGTTACTTTGTCCACCAGGCCGATGAGGTTTTTCGCTTCACTTGCGAAGCAGATGTGGTTGTTTTTGTCATAGCCATAAAATAGTGGACGAATTCCAATGGGATCTCTGGCTGCAATGAAGGTCTGCCTCTTGGCATCGTAGATCACCATGGCAAACTCGGCATCCAGCTTCTGAAACATCTCCACTCCGTATTGTTCATACATTGGAAGGATAATCTCGCAGTCGCTATCACTTTGGAATGTATATCCGATTTCCTCTAAGCGTTTCTTTTCTGGACGAAAGCCATACAACTCCCCATTACAAATTACTACGTTGTGATTCAAATGGAATGGTTGCATCCCGCTTGGTGTCAAACCCATGATGGATAACCGTTGGAATCCCATATATCCAGCCCCGACTTCTTCCACCTTCATTCCGTCGGGTCCACGTGAAGTTGTTTTTTCAAAATGAGCCAGCAGTGTCTGTTGCGGAACACTGCGCTGTTCCATCGCCATTATGGAGCACATTTCTCTTTCCTCTTTTCTTTTTTCCTTATATATGACAAAAGGCGTCACAGATTCCGTGAAAATCCGTGGCGCCTTTGCCTTTGATGTAAAATGTAATGTAAATATGTGTATAAAAATGTGTAAAAATAATTATAGAAAAGAGAAAACGCCGCAAGAACTCTCATTCCTGCGGCGCCTTTGCCATTTCTAAATTGGTTTCATGTTACCGAATCTCATTTGGGATGTCAACAAGATTTTTTAAAAAATTTTATCGGTGAATGATTTTAATTTGATGGTTGACAAATTTTGTTCTCAAGTTTATGATTTTGAAAAATAAAGATATGAATCAAAGGCGATTCCAAGAGAGGCAAAGGTCGTGCCATCTTTTGGAATCTTTTTTTTATGACAAAAACGTAGGAGGACCACATGAACCAGTTATATGACCAGCAGCAGGAACATGACAATTGCGGCATCGGAGCCATCGTTAATATTCATGGAGAGAAGTCACATGAAACCGTATCCAATGCCCTACGCATTGTTGAGAACTTAGAGCATCGTGCCGGTAAGGACGCATCCGGCAAGACCGGTGATGGCGTCGGTATTATGCTTCAAATTTCTCATCGCTTTTTTACAAAAGTGGGAAAAGAACTGCAGATGAAACTGGGTCACGAACGTGATTATGGTGTTGGAATGTTCTTCATGCCAACAGATGCTATGGCAAGGAACCGCGTGAAGAAGATGTTCGAAATCATCGTAGAGAAGGAAGGACTTCCTTTCCTTGGATGGAGAGAGGTTCCAACCAAGCCGGAGATTCTTGGCGAAGTAGCCCTCTCTTGCATGCCTTATATTATGCAGGCCTTTATTGGTCGTCCAAGTGATGTAGAACGTGGACTGGAGTTTGATCGCAAGCTCTATGTAGCGCGTCGTATCTTCGAGCAGACCTGCGAGGATAATACTTATGTTGTCTCTATGTCCAGTCGTACCATCGTATACAAGGGTATGTTCTTGGTTGGTCAGTTGCGTACCTTCTTTTTAGATTTGGAAGACGAGGATTACGAATCCGCCATCGCATTGGTACATTCCAGATTCTCTACCAATACCAACCCGAGCTGGGAACGTGCGCATCCGAACCGTTTCATCGTTCACAATGGTGAGATTAATACTATCAAGGGTAATGCAGATAAGATGCTCTCCCGTGAGGAGACCATGTATTCTCGCTTCTTAGAAGATGAGATGTCCAAGGTAACTCCGGTGATCAATACTTCCGGTAGTGATTCTGCTATGTTAGATAACACCTTGGAGTTCTTGGTTATGAATGGCATGCCACTTCCACTGGCTGTTATGATTACCATTCCGGAACCTTGGCTGAATAATAAGGCCATGGATCAGGACCGCAAGGACTTCTATCAGTACTATGCAACCATGATGGAGCCTTGGGACGGCCCTGCTTCTATCCTGTTCTCCGATGGAGATGTGATGGGTGCTGTCTTGGACCGCAATGGTCTACGTCCTTCCCGTTACTATATTACCAAGGATGGTTATCTCATCCTCTCTTCAGAGGTTGGCGTACTTCCAATCGACGAAGCCAATATCCTGCGCAAGGATCGCTTAAAACCAGGCAAGATGCTTTTGGTGGATACCGTTGCTGGACGCCTCATTGATGATGAAGAGTTAAAGAGTGACTATGCTTCTCGCCAGCCATATGGTGAGTGGTTAGATCAGAACCTGGTACATTTGAAGGATTTATCCATTCCGAATATTCGTCCGGAAACCTATAGTAGAGAGCGTCGTCGTCAGTTACAGAAGACCTTCGGTTACTCCTATGAGGACTACAAGGAAACCATTCTTCCAATGGCACAAAACGGCATCGAAGGTATTGGAGCCATGGGTATTGATACCCCACTAGCAGCACTATCTTCTCATCATCAGCCGCTGTTCCATTACTTCAAGCAGTTGTTTGCTCAGGTTACCAATCCACCTATCGATTCCATTCGTGAAGAGGTAGTAACCAGTGCAACCATCTTCCTGGGCAGCGCCGGCAACGTATTGGAAGAAAAGGCAGAGAACTGCAAGTTACTTCGTATCAATAATCCAATCCTTACGGATACGGATTTGTTAAAGATTAAAAATATGAAGGTCGATGGCTTCAAGGTGGAAACCATCCCGATTACCTACTACAAGAATACATCCTTAGAAAAGGCCCTGGATTACTTGGCCGTAGAAGCAGACCGCGCATATCGTGATCGCGCCAACGTCATTATCTTGAGTGACCGTGGTGTGGATGAAAACCACGTAGCGATTCCTTCCTTATTGGCAGTATCTGCCTTGCAGCAGCACCTGGTTCGTACCAAGAAGCGTACGAGATTGTCTCTTATCTTAGAGAGCGGCGAGCCACGTAGCGTTCATCATTTTGCAACGTTACTTGGCTATGGTGTATCTGCCATCAATCCATATCTGGCATTGGATACCATCGGGGAGTTGATTGAAGATGGTCTCTTAGATAAGGATTATTATGCAGCGGTTGATTCCTACAACCATGCGGTTATTAGCGGCATCATCAAGATTGCGTCTAAGATGGGTATCTCTACTATTCAGTCCTATCAGGGTGCTAAGATTTTCGAGGCTGTTGGTATTCATAAGGATGTCATTGATCGCTACTTTACCGGAACCGTTAGCCGTGTAGGAGGTATTACGTTAAAAGATATTCAGGAAGACGTGGAGTACTTACACGACAAGGCTTTCGATCCGTTGGAACTGACTTGTGATACTACCTTAGATAGTTCCGGTGATCACAAGATGCGCAGCAACAAGGAAGAGCATCTCTATAATCCGAAGACCATCCATCTGTTGCAGATGGCTACTCGTAGCGGAAGTTATGAGACCTTCAAGGAATATACCAAGGCATTGGAAGAATTTGATAATGCCATGGCCCTTCGTAGCTTGTTGGATTTCCATTATGCCAAGAAGCCGGTACCATTGGATGAAGTAGAATCCGTAGATTCTATCGTGAAAAGATTCAAGACCGGTGCTATGAGTTATGGCTCCATCTCCAAAGAAGCTCATGAGACCTTAGCAATCGCCATGAACATGATTCATGGTAAGTCCAACACCGGTGAAGGTGGTGAGGACGAGAGTCGCCTTACCATTGGCAAAGATGGTCTGAATCGTTGCTCTGCCATCAAGCAGGTGGCTTCCGGTCGATTCGGTGTTACCAGCCGTTATCTGGTATCCGCGCAGGAGATTCAGATTAAGATGGCACAGGGTGCCAAGCCTGGTGAAGGTGGACACCTGCCGGGCAAAAAGGTTTATCCATGGATTGCGAAGACCAGACTTTCCACCCCTGGTGTATCCTTGATTTCTCCGCCACCACACCACGATATCTATTCCATCGAGGACTTGGCGGAACTGATTTACGATTTGAAGAATGCCAATAAGAATGCACGTATTTCTGTAAAACTGGTATCCGAAGCAGGTGTTGGTACCGTTGCTTCCGGTGTTGCCAAAGCAGGTGCAGGAGTCATCCTCATCTCCGGTTATGACGGAGGTACCGGTGCAGCTCCAATCACTTCCATCCACAATGCAGGTATGCCTTGGGAGTTAGGATTGGCAGAAGCACATCGTGCATTGATTGAGAACGGCTTACGTAATAAAGTTGTGATCGAGACCGACGGTAAGTTAATGAGTGGTCGTGACGTTGCCATCGCAGCCATGCTTGGTGCAGAGGAATTTGGTTTTGCTACTGCTCCACTTGTTACCATGGGATGCGTCATGATGCGTGTCTGCAACAAGGATACTTGTCCTGTTGGAATTGCAACACAAAACCCTGAACTTCGTAAGCGCTTTGCAGGTAAGCCGGAGTATGTTGTGAACTTCATGAAGTTCATCGCAGAAGAACTCCGGGAATACATGTCCAAGCTTGGTGTTCGTACCTTAGATGAGTTGGTTGGACGTACCGACCTCTTATGCGTAAGGGATGGGCTGGATGAGCGTGATTCCAAGTTGGAGTTGGATGCCATCTTGAATAATCCATTCGTTGGCAAGGAATATCGTGTTTCTTATGCAGACAAGAACATGTTTGATTTTGCTTTGGATTCTACCCTGGATGAGAAGAAGGTGATTCCATTCTTCAAGGGCAAGGACAGCGGCGAATTAGAAGTAGATGTAACCAATACGGACCGTGCTTTTGGTACCTTATTCGGTGCAGAAGTCACCCGTAATAATAAGCAAGACATAGAGGATGATACCTATATCATCCATGCACATGGTGCAGGTGGACAAAGCTTCGGAGCCTTTGTTCCGAAGGGTATCACCATTACCCTGGAAGGTGACAGCAATGACTACTTCGGTAAGGGACTCTCCGGCGGAAGCTTATCTGTCTTCCCTCCAAAGAATCATGGCTATGCCGCAGAAGAAAATGTCATCATCGGAAACGTAGCACTCTATGGAGCAACCAGCGGTAGCGCTTATATCAACGGCTTGGCCGGCGAGCGATTCCTGGTTCGTAACTCCGGCGCAACTGCTGTTGTGGAAGGCTGTGGTGACCATGGTCTCGAGTACATGACCGGTGGACGTGCGGTGGTTCTCGGACCGGTAGGTAAGAACTTTGCAGCAGGTATGAGCGGTGGTGTTGCCTATGTCTTAGACGAAGGTGCCAACCTCTACAAGCATCTGAATAAGTCCATGGTATCGCTTGAAGGCGTGACCGATAAGTACGACGTCTTAGAGCTAAAAGAACTGATTCATCAGCATGTATTACATACCAACTCCGTGAAGGGTAAGGAAATCTATGAGAACTTCAGTGAATACTTACCGAAGTTCAAGAAGATCATGCCTCATGATTACAAGAAGATGATGATGACTATCGTACAGATGGAAGAAAAAGGATTAAGTAGTGAACAGGCCGCAATGGAAGCATTCCATATGTTAACAGGCACAAATTAGGAGGAACGTCATGGGAAAAGCAACCGGATTTTTAGAATATGAACGTAAAAGTGCCACAGCCATTGCACCAAAGAAACGTATTAAGAACTTCTGTGAATTCCATATTCCGTTGTCCTTAGAGGAGCAGAAGTTGCAGGGTGCCCGCTGTATGGAATGCGGCGTGCCATTCTGCCAGTATGGCGAAGCTATCAAGGGGATGACCAGTGGTTGTCCGCTTCACAACTTGATTCCAGAGTGGAACGACATGGTCTATCACGGCAACTTCGAGCAGGCGTATATCCGTCTGAAGAAGACCAGCAACTTCCCGGAGTTTACCTCTCGTGTATGCCCTGCCCTCTGCGAGAAGGCTTGCACCTGTGGACTCAATGGAGATGCAGTCTCCACCAAGGAGAACGAATTTACCATTATCGAATATGCTTATGAGCATGGCATTGCAGGTCCAAAGCCACCGAAGACACGTACCGAGAAGAAGGTTGCTGTCATCGGTTCCGGCCCAAGTGGTTTGGCTGTAGCTGATCAGTTGAACCAGCGTGGTCATTCTGTCACCGTCTTCGAACGTAGCGATGCCATCGGTGGATTGCTTCGTTATGGTATCCCAAATATGAAGCTTCAGAAAGAGATCATCGACCGCAAGGTTGCTGTTATGGAAGCAGAAGGCATCTCTTTTGTTATCAATGCGAACGTTGGAAAAACAACAGATATCAAGAAGTTGAAGAAGGACTATGATGCCATCGTACTCTGCTGCGGTGCATCCAATCCACGGAATATTGAGGCTCCTGGACGTGATGGTGACGGTATCTATTTTGCAGTAGATTTCCTCACTGCAACTACCAAGCGTCTCTCCCATGGTGAGCTTCCGGAAGAAGCATTTGCTGATGCAGACTTCCCGAATGCACGTAGCAAGGACGTTATCATCATTGGTGGTGGTGATACCGGTAATGACTGTGTGGGAACTTGTATCCGTCACGGTGCCAAGTCCGTTACTCAGCTGGAGATGATGCCGGAACCTCCGGTAGAACGTAGCGAGAGCAACCCATGGCCACAGTGGCCACTGGTGAAGAAGACAGATTACGGCCAGGAAGAGGCTGCTGCACTTCAGGGAGGCGATCCTCGTCTCTACACAACCACCGTTAGCGAATTCATTCGTGATAAGAAGGGCAATTTGAAGAAGGTGGTTCTCGTAACTCTGAAGTCTGACGTAGACAAGAAAACCGGACGTCGCATGATGGTACCGGATGAATCCACCAAACGTGAAGTACCATGTCAGTTGGTTCTGATTGCAGCAGGTTTCCTTGGTAGCGAATCCTATGTTACCAAAGCCTTTGGTGTCGATGTCACAGAACGCACCAATGTGAAGACCGGTTTAGATAATCACAAGACCAGTGTCGCAGGTATCTATACCGCCGGTGATATGCATACCGGACAGTCCTTAGTTGTGAAGGCTATCGCTGAAGGCCGTGCATGTGCAGCTGAAGTGGATGCATACTTAATGGGATATACGAATCTATAAAATAACGGGCAGGAATCTCTCCTGCCCGCTTTCTTTTAAAAACTCTTAATCTCATCTTCCGCATCATCGGTACTCTCATCGATGGAACGGATCTCCACATCATAAGAATAACTATCATCCACCTCAATGGTGACCGTATCTCCCACCTTGTGGCCCAATAATGCTTTTCCTAGAGGGGATTCAATACTAATCTTGCCCTTCAAGGAATTACTTCGGATAGAGGTAACAATCTTATAGGTTTCTTCCATGTCATCCTCCGGAAAATAGAGGGTGACAGTATTATTCATACCTACTTCGCCACTTTTCGAATCATCTTCTACGATGGTGGCGAACTTCAACATATTCTCTAAGTAGCGAATGCGGCTCTCGTTCTGATTCTTCGCCTTCTTCGCTGCGTAATATTCAAAATTCTCGGAGAGGTCCCCCTGTGCACGGGCTTCCTTCACTTCTTCAATCAACTGCGGACGAATCTCCAGTTTTCTCTTTTCAATCTCCGCCTCAATCTTAGCAACATCTGACTTGGTTAATCTCTCTGCCATGTTTCACCTCAAAAAGAATTACGCCCACGACATCGCCGTGGGCGCAAAATACTCCTATGTTTTAGCGTATGAGTTATTGCTTGCGGCGCTGTTCATACACCTGCTGCAACATATCTGCCTCATACTTCTCATCCGAATGCTCTGCAATATCCTTTATGATTTGATTGCGCTTGCCCTCGATGCGCTCCAACTCCTTGCGAAGCTGTTCTGCCTCATCATCAAGCCGATTCAATTGCAGTTTTAAATCATCAATGATATCTTTATTCGTCCTCGCAAACATAGGCTTTCCTCATTCTATTATTTCTTAAGAACTTCTTGACGAACCAATGCCTTGCGGAGTGCAAGTTCTGCACGCATAACATCCAGGCTGGCTTCCTTACGCTCTAATCGATCGCGGGCACGCTCTTCCGCGCTCTTGGCACGAGACTCATCAATCTCATCTGGCCATTCCGCAATCTCTGCTAATAAGGTTACCTTATCTCCGAGGATTTGTCCAATTCCGGAATGCACTGCGGCATACTTCTTGGTCTCTCCCTCGGTAATGGTTACAATTCCAGGAGCAAGTACGGTAGCCAGCGGAATATGGTTCTTATATACACCTACTTCGCCTTCTACAGTATTAAATTCGATCATAGAAGCCTCACCCTGATAGAATACTCGATCCGGTGTGATAATCTCTACTTCAAATACATTCTTGTCTGCTTCTGCCATTGCCTCACCCCTTACTTCGCTGCAGCGGCTGCTTTTTGGCGAACCTCATCAATGGTTCCGGAGTTCAAGAAGAAGCCCTCGGAAATATCATCCAACTTGCCTTCGAGGATTTCCTTGAAACCACGTACGGTCTCAGCGATCGGTACGTACTTACCTTCCAAGCCGGTGAACTGTCCTGCTACGAAGAATGGCTGAGACAAGAATCTCTGAATCTTACGTGCACGAGATACAACCAACTTATCTTCCTCGGACAACTCGTCCATACCAAGGATAGCGATGATATCCTGTAATTCCTTATACTTCTGAAGAATCTCCTGTACACCACGGGCAACTTCGAAGTGCTCCTTACCTACGATACGTGGGTCAAGGATACGAGAAGTGGATCCCAATGGATCTACTGCCGGGTAAATACCAAGCTCTGCGATGGAACGCTCCAATACGGTGGTAGCATCCAAGTGAGCGAAGGTAGTGGCCGGAGCCGGGTCAGTTAAGTCATCGGCAGGTACGTATACAGCCTGAACCGATGTAATAGATCCGTTCTTGGTAGAGGTGATTCGCTCCTGAAGAGCACCCATCTCTGTCTGCAAGGTTGGCTGGTAACCTACTGCGGATGGCATACGGCCAAGCAATGCGGATACCTCAGAACCAGCCTGAGTAAAACGGAAAATGTTATCGATGAAAAGAAGTACGTCCTTACCACCCTTATCACGGAAGTATTCTGCCATAGTAAGTCCGGTCAGACCAACTCGCATTCTTGCTCCAGGTGGTTCGTTCATCTGTCCGAACACCATGCAAGTCTTGTCGATAACGCCGGATTCCTTCATTTCGTAGTAAAGGTCGTTACCCTCTCTTGTACGCTCACCTACACCGGTAAATACAGAATA
>JAILCW010000040.1 GCA_024690265.1 Lachnospiraceae bacterium
ATTTAGTAAAAGTAGAAGAAATCTAATATTAAAATAAGGAGGTGTCACGATGGACTTATCTAATTTAAGACCGGCAGACGGTTCTAAGCAGAACGATAATTTCAGAAGAGGACGTGGACACGGTTCAGGTAACGGCAAGACCGCTGGTAAGGGACATAAGGGACAGAAGGCTCGTTCTGGAGCTCCTAGACCAGGTTTCGAAGGTGGTCAGATGCCTTTATATAGACGTATTCCAAAGCGTGGATTTACTAATCCTAACACCAAGAAGATTGTTGCAATCAATCTTTCTGATTTGGAGCGTTTCGAGAACGGTGCTGACGTAACCGTTGAGGCTCTTAGAGCTGCAGGCGTTGTTAAGAATAGCTTTGACGGTGTCAAGGTTCTTGGCAATGGTGAGCTTACTAAGAAGCTTAATGTTTCTGTAAATGCATTCAGCGCAAGTGCAAAGGAAAAGATTGAGGCCCTTGGTGGTAAAGCTGAGGTGATCTAATGTTTGAGACACTCCGAAATGCATTTAAAATCAAAGATTTAAGACATAGAATATTTTTTACATTCTTAATGTTGATCGTAGTTCGTATCGGCTCTCAGTTGCCGGTACCGGGTGTTGATCCTGCGGTATTCGCCAGCTTGTTCAAAGCAACTGGCGATGCCATGAACTTCTTCAATGCATTCACAGGTGGTTCTTTTGAGCAGATGTCTGTATTTGCATTGAATATCACCCCATACATCACATCTTCCATCATCATTCAGCTTCTGACCATCGCGTTCCCGAAGTTGGAAGAGATGCAGAGAGATGGTGAGCAGGGACGTAAGAAGTTAACTCGCATCACTCGTTACGTGACGATTGGCCTTGCATTAATGGAGTCTACAGCAATGGCGATTGGATTTGGCCGTGGCGGTTACTTAACCGAGTACAAGCCACTTCCAGTCATCCTTGTAATTGCAGCATTAACCGGTGGATCTGCAATCCTTATGTGGATTGGTGAGCGAATCACTGAGCGTGGAATTGGTAATGGTATTTCCATTGTATTGATTATCAACATCATTTCTCGTATGCCTAGTGATTTGACTAACCTCTATGAGCAGTTCATCAGCGGTAAGACTGTTGCAAGGGGGGTATTAGCTGGCGTTATTATCGCAGCTATCATCATTGCACTTGTTGTTTTTGTAGTTTTACTACAGAACGCAGAGCGTAGAATTCCTGTACAGTACAGCAAGAAACTTCAGGGAAGCAACCGTATGGCGGGAGGTAGCTCCACATACATTCCTCTGAAGGTTAACACCGGCGGAGTTATCCCGGTAATTTTTGCTCAATCTCTGATGCAGACACCTGTTATCATTGCAGCACTCGTTGGGAAAAATAATGGTACAGGCGTTGGATATGAAATCCTTCGTGGATTATCCCAGTCTAACTGGTTTAACACCAGCAACTGGATTTATACCATCGGAGCAGTTGTATATGTACTGTTAGTTATCGCATTTGCATATTTCTATACAACGATTACATTCAATCCGTTGGAAATTGCAAATAACATGAAGCGTCAGGGTGGTTTCATTCCTGGTATTCGTCCGGGTCATCCGACCAGCGACTACTTAAATGGAATCTTGACACACATCATCTTCATTGGAGCTGTTGGTCTTGCAGTGGTTTCACTGTTCCCAATCATTATGAATGGGTTGTTCAAGGCTAGCGTATCCTTCGGTGGAACATCCGTTATCATCGTTGTTGGTGTAGTAGTTGAGACCTTGAAGCAGATTGAATCTCAGATGCTAGTTCGAAATTACAGAGGATTTTTGAGTGAGTAAATTACGGTGGAGATACGGGATTTTCCTGTATCTCCATACGTGGTGTTAAGAGGAGGCGTTTTTATGAAGATCATCATGTTGGGAGCACCGGGAGCTGGAAAGGGTACTCAGGCAAAGCAGATTGCTGCTAAGTACGATATTCCGCACATCTCTACTGGAGATATTTTCCGTGCGAACATTAAGAACAACACCGAGCTTGGTCAGAAGGCTAAGACTTACATGGATCAGGGATTGCTTGTTCCGGATGAACTTACTTGTGATTTAGTTGTTGACCGCATTCAGCAGGATGACTGCAAGACCGGATTTGTTTTAGATGGTTTTCCAAGAACAATTCCTCAGGCGGAAGCACTTGAGAATGCACTTGCTAAGTTGGGACAGTCCATGGACTATGCAATCGATGTAGATGTTCCGGACGAGAACATTGTAAATCGTATGTCCGGTAGACGTGCATGTTTGAAGTGCGGAGCGACATATCACATTGTTTCCATTCCACCTAAGAAGGAAGGCGTTTGTGATAATTGCGGTTCTGAATTAGTAATCCGCGATGACGATAAGCCGGAAACAGTTCAGAAGCGTTTGAATGTTTATCATGAGCAGACTCAGCCATTGATTGATTTCTATAGCAATAAGGGTATCCTGAAGTCCGTTGATGGAACTCAGCCAATGGATCGAGTATTTGCAGATATCGTGAATATCTTAGGAGCGTAAGGATTCTCTCGTTCAGGAGATTCTGATGACTTATCAGAACTATCGTATGACAGAAAGGAAATAGAACATGTCAAAGACAGACGTTATTGAGGTTGAAGGAACAGTAATTGAAAAGTTACCGAATGCCATGTTTTCTGTTGAATTAGAAAACGGCCATCAGATTTTGGCACACATCAGCGGAAAGTTACGTATGAATTATATTCGTATTCTTCCTGGTGATAAGGTTACTATTGAGATGTCACCTTATGATCTGACCAAGGGCAGAATCATCTGGAGAGATAAGTAAGTATTTTTAGTCATAATTTTAAAAATTATGAATATAAATAAAATTCATTGACTTTTATGAAGTGCCTTTGTATAATGTTATGCGGACACTTTTGAAACAGTGGAAAGGAGGATCCCGATGAAGGTTCGTTCATCAGTAAAGCCAATTTGCGAGAAATGCAAGGTTATTAAGAGAAAGGGTA